>JABWCA010000330.1 GCA_013359345.1 Ignavibacteriaceae bacterium | reverse complement strand
CTTCTGAAAAAATCTTCATTCAGTCTCTTTTTTACCGAAATTATAAATGTGATGAGTAATACCGTTCTCAGGAGATACTGGCTGTACGCATAAAAATAAAGAAGCGTGGTGGGGTATTTTCTGTACGGAACGGGGCCCCATAAATCATAAAGTGACTGTATCCTGAGCAGGAGATAATCGGCAGGGTTTGTAATAATATAATTCAGATAAGTCATGAGCGGATCGGCCCTTAATTCATGCGGAAAAACTCCCGGATCATAATTAATCATCCCGAAAGGTTTATGATTTATAGCGATAAGCAGATTAATGTTCTGATTTTCAGGATAGACGATTAATCCTCCGTAAACCATCAGATACTCTGCAATGACAATTGCTGTGAAGCCTGCAAGATACTTGAGAGCTTTCATTTTATCTTTTTTCAGGAACACGAGATCAAAAAGAATCAATAAAATCACGGGAGTCAAAGAAGTTCTGATCATGCAGGCAGCATAGAGTGCCGCTCCTGATAAGATCTCCCTGTTTTTCATTAACAGATAAAATGAAACTACCAGAAGAAAAGTTGCGGGAACCTCGCTCAGAAGATCATTGCTGAGCTGAATCTGATTAGGAATAAATGAGAAAATTGCTGCCCCGCCAAGTGCAATGCTTACATCATATTTTATCCGGATAAGCCTGTAAACCATTGCAATCAATCCAGCTGAAAGAACAAAATTAAACACGGCAGAGACTATAACGGAGTATTCACCTGCAATCAATTTAATGAAGGCAAGTATAAGAGGATAACCATTGGGAAAGAACGGAACAGGCTTTCCGTTTATTATGGAATCCGCCATAAACAGATAACTGCCTGAGTCCGCATTAATCCATTTATCAGGATTTGAGATCAGATAGACGAACCGTATGGTGAGATTTAACCCGATTAATAACAGGGCTGGAGCAGAGAACCCGTTACTGAGACGGTTTTCTGCATTAAAGATTTTAACAATCCGGCCTTTTATTCCGGGAAATTTTTTCATGTTTCTTAACCGGATTTCGCTCTTGTGTACCGGATCATTCCTGAGAATGCACCGGTAAATAAACTTTATTTTTTAATTGCCTGAGACTGACCTGCGTTCAGAGATTAATTATTAATGTCTGAACATAATCCCAGTTACCGGGAATAATTCACTGGACAGGTTGGCCGGGTTACCGTAACATGTCCGGTTAAGGATATCACTTTGAGAATACTTTTAACCCGACAATTCCGGAAACGATGAGCCCTATGCAGACAAGCCTGACCACATCCCGTGACTCATTAAACAGGATCATCCCGAGCGTTGCAGTACCTATTGCCCCTATCCCTGTCCAGATTGCGTAACCTGTTCCGAGAGGGATTTCCTTAAGGGCATTTGAAAGAAAATAAAAACTGAGGATCATTCCCGCAACGGTAAGAACACTTATCAGCGGTTTGGTGAATCCTTCGGAATATTTCATCCCGATAGCCCACGCAATTTCAAAGAGTCCTGCAATAAAAAGATTTAACCAGGCCATCTGTGTGATTTACTTCCAGAGCATCTGATATATGCCCTGCGGATCATACATCTCAACCTGCTTTTCGATATCAAAACGGCGGTCTTCAATCGGGTCATTCCCGATCCCGCCCACATACATCCAGTTGCACCAGTTGCTTGTCACATCGTAATCAATAAGCTGTGATTCAAAATATGCGGCCCCTGCTCTCCAGTCAAGCTGAAGTTCATGAACAAAGTGGTTGGCAACAACCTGACGCCCTCTGTTTGACATATAGCCGGTGGCATTCAGTTCATGCATATTTGCATCAATGAATGATATTCCTGTTTCACCATTTTTCCAGTTATCAAACAGTCTGTCATCACGCATAACACTCTTTTTGATATTTTTAAGCCCGCCTTTATAGAAAATCTTCTTCCCGTGCTTAATGGCAACAAAACGGAAATAATCACGCCACAAAAGCTCAAAAATAAGCCAGTATGTTGAGGCATTTCCTTCCTCAGCCATTTCAAATTTCTTCAGTTCAAAGAAAATCCTTCTGGGAGAAATACATCCGAGTGAAAGCCAGGGAGAGAATTTTGAGGAGTAATCATCACCCACAAGCCCGTTTCTCGTCTGCTTGTACTCAAGCACTCTTTTTGATTCCCACACGTAATAGTCAAATCTTTTAAGGCCGTTTGTTTCGCCGCCCAGAAAGCGGTCAGGATAAAAATAATTGACATCAGGGGTTTCAACCGGAAAATCTCCCATTGTCGGGATATCATTTATTTCAATACCGTCAGGTAACGGGGGAAGTCCGGCAGGATCAGGCAGACAAAGCTTGATTCTGTGCTCAAGATTTTTTTCCGAAGCCTTTCTGAATATGGTGAAGACTTCAGGTATTTTTTCCATTGAAAATGGGGTGCCCCCGGGATTCATAAGAGTTCTGTCTTCAAAGAATCTGAGTTCTGTTTCACCAAGCATATCTGTCAGTTCATTTTCATCTCTCAGTTCTTCAAATGTATGCTCTTTTGATGCATAAATAGCCCTGGCATTAAGGTGTGCAGCAAGTTCGCTGAGCACAACCGAGGGCTTTCCCGTAAGAATGTGAAGATCACTGCCAAGCTTTCTGAGGCTTGCTTTAAGATCTATCAGTGATTCAAGCAGAAACTTCAGCCTGAAATACCCCGTTTTAGGGAAGCCGTGCTTCAGCATTCTGAAATTATCCGGATTAAAAACATAAACAGGTAGAAATCTGTCAGCTTCTTTAACTGCCTTTGATAAGACGAAATGATCGTGAACTCTTAAATCGTTTCTGTACCACAATATATAAGTTTTCATTTGTTTATACCTTTTATGATTTTTATATACCCTTAAGCTGATACTGATGCCGTGCGGCAGGGTATGATACGGGAATATTGATTAAATCCTTTTTAATTATCGGGGTTCTGATATCCGGATATCCGGATATTATACCGTGATGAGTTATTTTGCGGTAAATTAATTGTATCCGGTGACTGATTTCATGCGGTAAAAAGTGCGGTTTGTTTACTGATAAGACAGGGGCTGAAATTGAAGCAGACCTTGTAAAGTATGCACCGAAGATTTTACTTGTTAAAAAGTAAGATCTGCTATGCAGGAGCAATCCGTTAAGCGGAATGGATGACTCACTTTTATGAGTCATAAATGACCTTTGAAACACCCGGTTTGTTATCTTAACCTTAATCCTGAAAATCCTGCCCCTGATTTTCCTGATTGAATCAGATAACGGAAAGAAAATCTTCATAATATTATTAAAGCAGCGTGCCCTGATATCAGATAAATAAGTTTACAGTTAAAAATGCAATAATAGGAAAAATAAGAGAATTATCAAACGGATCAGAGACAATAAAAAAAAGCCGGGCGTTAACCCGGCTTTATAATCTGTTGTTATCCGGTTCTTAGTTGAAGAAGTAACGGATACCTAACTGCATTGCCCAGCGTGAGGTGATGTCATCATTGGTCCAGGGAACGTTGTTTGCGGGAGCGGAGAATGAGTAAACTTTGCTTCCGTCTTTCATTGTGTTCACGAGTCCTAATGTCTCATAAGTTGAGAATACA
>JABWCA010000055.1 GCA_013359345.1 Ignavibacteriaceae bacterium | reverse complement strand
TTATGGCAAGACAAGAAAAAACAAATGCTGTGCGGATGCTTGAAGCAGCCGGAATTGAATTTGAAACCAGATCTTATGATACTGATGAGCATCTTGATGCGGTTTCTGTGGCAGAGAAAATAGGCGAATCACCTGAGAGAGTTTTCAAGACTCTTGTAACAGTTAATGATAAGCGTGAACACTTTGTGTTTGTAATCCCCGGAGACTGTTCACTTGATCTTAAAAAGGCAGCAAAGGTTTCGGGGTCAAAATATATCGAAATGATCAAGATGGACCTCCTTCTCCCGCTCACCGGTTATATCAGGGGGGGATGCTCACCTATAGGTATGAAAAGACAGTTTCCGGTTTTTATTGCCGAGGAGGCTCAGTTATTTGAGAGTATTTTTGTAAGTGCCGGGGTAAGGGGTATGCAGATATTGATCAGACCGGATGATCTTATCAAGATTACCGGCGGTGAGTTTGCAGATTTGATATAAAGGGATCCGGAAATCCGGACCCCTAAGAGATCATAAGTTAATTAATCCCAGCTCTCATAAAGCTTTTTCATATCCTCATAGTCAAATGGCTTTGATTCCATTTTAGCTCCGAGATCAAGTGCTTTCTGGAGAACTTCTTTCGCACCTTTTATATCATTCATGGCAGCGTGAATTCTCGCCTTTATTCTCAGATTCCAGTAATTTTCATTGATTGCAACTGATACGTTTATATAATTCAGCGCTTTTTCAAGATCAGTGTTTTTATTGAGAAGATACTCCGCACCTCTGTATGAAGGCGACCATGAAACATCTTTCTGAAGTTTCTTCATTACATTATTGTGGGTATCAAACTCTATTTTAAGTGAGATTTTAGTTTCTTCCCACATAAGTGAAAGATGGGCATATTCATCTGTAACAACATCAAAATCGATTGTAAGGCGTTCGGTCATGCCGGTTTTTACAGGTGTCACATTCACTCTTACAATATCATTTTCCTGTTTGTATCCGGTAGTGCCTGAAAGATTATTGTCTTTATTCAGGATAACGGTCCATTCTTTTTCACCCGGAATGGTAAAAAAGCTGTAAGTGCCGGCAGGTACTTTAACTCCGCCTATTGTAGCTTCATCACTGAGTGTAACAGTTGAATTCTCATTAGCTCCGGTACGCCATAATTTGCCGAATGGTACGAGTTCCCCGAACACTTTCCGGTTATTTTTTGCAGGTCTAGCATATTTAACGGTCACCTCGGAAATGCCGACTACCTGAGTGACAGTTGAAATTGGTGAAGGTCTTGGTATTGCATATACCTGTGCCATACTTTCACTTGCTAAGAACATTGCAATGAGTGCTGTTAATAAATAACGCATCAGTTTCCTCCGTTTTTATATTTTTTTGTTAGTTTTGTAAACGATAAAATTTTTGTAACCTTAATCAGGAACAACAGTGAATAAATCTCTTATAATATTAATGATTTTTCTTTCTTGTTCGTTCATTTCAGCGCAAAATAAAAAACCTGTGAGCACTGAAGACTTTGCGGGAATGAACAGAATCGAAAATATGGAGATTTCTCCCACCGGTAATCTTATATATTTCGGACAAAACCCGCTCAGAGGGAACACCGCTTTAATTATTTATAATTCAAAAACCGGGCAGTATGACACTATTGCAAGAGGAAAGGATGCCATTCTATCCCCTTCGGAAAAACTGCTTCTTTTCAGGATCACCCCCGATTTCGACTCTCTCCGCTCCGCAAAAATAAAAAAATTAAAAAAAGATAAAATGCCTAAGGATTCGCTCGGGATATATTTCACCGATGGCGATTCCATTGTTAAAATTGCTCTTTTTGATAAATTTAAAACTTCGGTTGAATCGGGTGATTTTGCTGCATATACAATTGAAGTAACAGCAAAGGCCGATACCAGTGATTCAACCAAAGCAAAGAAGGATCCCGAGAAATATAAGAAGCTGATTCTGATATCATCTGCATCCCTTTCACTCTTTGAGGCTGAAAGAGTGCTCGATTTCGGGTTTTCTGAAGACGGAAGCAGACTTTTCTTCGTTAACGAATCACCCGACACTCTGAAAAGAAAAAAGCTTAGCTTCATCTCAACTTCAGATCTCTCGGTTACTGATGTAATCAATGATGCAGGAACAATCATCTCGCCGGCTTTTGATAAAAAAGGTTTGAATCTTGCATTTTATGCCTCAAATGATACAGGCAATACGGCACTGAGTAATCTTTATAATTTCAGTATCTCAAAAAATAAGCTTTCGGTCATTATTGATTCTCTGAATACAGGGATACCGCAGGGTTACTCGTTTACATCCAATTCAACTGTACGCTTTTCACCTGAATCTGAGAAAATACTTTTTTCTGTTGGTTATAAACCTGAAGCAGAAGTGAAAGACACCATACCCGATGATGAAAAAGCAAAACTTGATGTGTGGAACTGGAAGGATAAAAGACTGCAGACCCAGCAGATTAATGATCTTGAAAAAGACAAAAAACAAACTCTGACCGGTGTCATTTCTCCTGAGGGAGCAGACATGATGGTACTGGAAAATGATACGCTCTACAATTTCACAATTTCCAAAAAATCGGAAACAGGTTACGGATTTATTCTGTCAAAATCAGATTATGAGCCGCTGATGTCATGGGAAGGATTTTACTTTGATATCTGGTCGGTCAATCTTTCAAACGGGAAAATGAACCCCGTTGCCCGAAAGATTGAGGGAAATGCATCTCTCTCGCCTGATGGTGAATACATAGTTTATTTTAATCAGTGGGATTCATGCTGGTACTCATACAGCAATGAAGAGATGAAAACAATTAAACTTAACGGTAAAATTTCACAGCCGTTCTATAATGAAGAAAATGATGTCCCCGATCCGGCTGGAGCTTATGGTCTTGCAGGATGGCTGAAAAAAGATAACAGGGTTGTGATTTATGACCGCTATGATCTCTGGGCTGTTAAAGCGGATGATCCTTCTGATTTCATTAATCTTACAAAAGGGATGGGACGAAACAGCAGCACTCAGTTCAGATTTTTAAGAACCGACAGAGATCAGGAGTATATTGATGACGGAGTGATATTGTTATCAACAATGAATGAGAACTCAAAAGCTTCGGGATTTTATAAACTCAATCTGAAAGATGATTACCTTCAGAAGCTTATCATGGATGATTTCAGATTCAGCAGGCTCGCCAAGGCAAAAAATTCTGATAAAGTTCTGTATACAAAAGAAAGTTTTGAAGTTTACCCCGATTATTACCTTACGAACACAGAATTCACAAAATCTGAGCGGATAACAAACGGGTTCCCTAATAAGGATAATTATCTCTGGGGAACGGTGAAACTGGTTGAGTGGACTAATTTCAGCAATCAGAAACTACAGGGAATGCTTTACCTCCCTGAGAATTATGATCCGTCAAAGAAATACCCCATGGTTGTTTATTATTATGAGAAATATGCGGATGAACTGCACAGATTTTCGATTCCTGCGCCCAGCAGATCAATCATAAATTTCAGCCATTATGCCTCTAACGGATACATAGTTTTTGTTCCCGATATCGTTTATAAAACCGGCTACCCCGGAGCAAGTGCTTATGATTGTGTTGTAAGCGGCACAAAAGCAATGCTTGAAAGGTATCCTTTCATTGACGGTTCAAAAATCGGTATCCAGGGGCAAAGCTGGGGCGGATATCAGACCGCATATCTGATTACTCAGACTGATATGTTTGCCGCTGCCATGGCCGGTGCCCCGGTTGCTAACATGACCTCAGCATACGGTGGAATCAGGTGGGGTTCCGGGCTCGTAAGACAGTTTCAGTATGAAAGACAGCAAAGCAGAATTGGCGCAACCCTTTGGGAAAGAAGAGATTTGTATATTGATAACTCTCCCCTCTTTTTCCTGGACCGGGTGACCACTCCTCTTCTTATTATGCATAATGATCAGGATGACGCCGTGCCGTGGTGGCAGGGCATTGAATTGTTCACCGGTTTAAGAAGGCTTCAGAAACCTGTATGGATGCTTACTTACAATAATGACGTACACAACCTGAAAGAAGCGAACTGGGGTAACCGGATAGATCTTACAATCAGAATGATGCAGTTCTTTGATCATTACCTGAAAGGTGCGCCTGCACCCGAATGGATGGAAAAAGGTATACCGGCATTGAAGAAAGGAAAAATTACTGGCTATTGATTAAAAGAACAGCCAGTGAATCACAAGTTTAAGCCATAATGTGATTATTACCGCTCCGGAAATGTTCATCAGAAATCCGGCTGTGAGCATTTTCCGGAGTGATACCTTACCCATACCGCCAAATGCAAGACCGTTCACTCCCGTTGCAATGGGGCTCATAAATGCGCTCGTTGATGAATAAGTTACAATAAGATATCCCAGAATGAGATATTCATTATCTGACCCGAAACTTCCGAGAAGCAGAAACATGGCTATCTGAACTGCAGTGTTACTTATCAGTTCAGTGGCAAATGTTGTTATCAATGCGAATATCAGCAAAAGGGGTATCCCCGGAGCACCTGCAGGCAGATAATCTTTAAGGAAATCTGACATAAATGCTTTGGCATCAAGCAAAATGAATATTCCGCCCAGGGCGATTGATATCCCGACAAAAAGAAATCCTTTCATCGGGAGTCCCGAATAACAATCCCTGATTGTGAGCATCGGTTTTTTATTTTCATTATCTGATTTCATAAGGAAAAGGTACACGAGATAACCGGTGGTGATAACTATTGTGAGGATAAGCACGGTAAGCTGTACAGAATAAGCCGTGTAACCTATCATCACTGCTGAAAGCAAAAAGGAAGAAAGCATATAGAAAATAGTCAGGATAACTGTTTTTCTGACATAAGAATCAGAGTGCCCCGATGGAGGCAGTGTCACCTTCAGTTTGCTGTCGCCGTTAATCAGCCCGAAAACCAGGATTATCACCGACCAGGCAACGGCAGTCATCATAAATACAACCGGCACACCCCAGATAAACCATGTTGAAAATGTGATCTTATCTGTTCCGGCAACAGAATTTAGTGTCATAAAACTGAGCATTATACCGTTTGCGGGTGTTCCTGTAAGAGATCCCATCCCCCCGATGTTAGCACCGTAAATTATCGAGAGCGCCAGAGCCGTGGAAATTTTGATTTTGGTTTTTTCATCTCCGGGATATATTTCGGCCAGTTTCTGTGCAAGCGGTAATATCGTAAGCACCGCTATAACGTTTGGAATAAGAAATGAAAGGACTGCTGCAAATGCAGTGACTATGAAGATTATGCTCCTGAGGTGAAGATGTCTGTCTGAAATGAGATAGTTTATAATCACTTCAGGCAGTCTGGATTTTACGATGATCCTGGAGACTATAAATCCTGTAATAAAAAAGCAGACAATCTGTACTTTATCCAAAAAAACAGTCCTTTAAGTTGTGAATTCTTTGAGAAATGATAAATTTAGATAATTATTTTAATATTTTTTCACGGAGCAGCATTGCATCTTTATATAGTAAGACATACCGAAGCAGAATACTATTCTAACCCTGAAAGCGGTGAACGGGAACTTTCTGCAGAAGGCAAACAGATTCTTAATGCTGTTGCCCCAAAATGGCTGAATTTTATCAAAAAACCTGACGCAATTGTTTCATCCCCTATTCACAGAGCACTTGAAACTGCTAAAATCATAAAAGAATGCATCGGTTTCGGGCAGGAGATTGACATTCAGAGCATTTTTGACGGTACCGGCACTATTGATGACTGGACCTCATACCTGAATTCTCTTGATTCTGATAACATTCTTGTAGTTAGTCATGAACCTTCATGTTCTCAGTATCTGAGCATGTATATATCCCATTTCACAGCAGAGATTGTCTATAAACCGGCAACGATATCAGGGATAACTTTTACGGGAAGAATCAGAAAACACAGCGGCAGCCTGCTCTTCACAGTTCCCCCTGATGTCCTCTTAAAGTAAAAAACCGGGATCATGATTACACGTACAAGATACTGACCGTTGCTTCCTTCCGGACCTGGCGGGGTTGGGCATTCATACGTTAACCACTACCCGGTAAAAAAATTATAAACAGATTTTAAATATATGCTATTTTCTTATAAAACTCCAATATCTTTCTGCTGAGCAGTTTTTCTGACCTGTAAACGTTTCATCATCATCAAATATCAAAAATTTTTTTTCCTTATTAAAAAGCCCCTGTGTGTTTAAGCTAATTAAACTCGTTTTTAAGTTATCCCGATCAGCAGCGTCATTGCCGGGTATCGTGAGTCAATTGGTTATCACATCAATAAGAGTTAAATTTACAGTCTGGAAAATATATTTTAGGAGAATACAATGACTGTAATTCCGTTTGTAAACGAACCAGTCCTCGACTTTAAAATTCAGGCTAATGCAGATAAACAGAAAGCTGCGCTTGCAGAAGTCAGAAAAAATTTAGGTAAATCTTATCCCTTAGTGATTGGCGGAAAAGAGGTTGTAACCGAACAGACCTTTAAGTCATACAATCCGTCAGATAAAGATGAAGTTATTGCCGTCTTTTCAAAAGGCACCACATCTCTTGCCAAAGATGCAATAGAAACCGCTGCCAAAGCATTTGAATCATGGAAGTTTGTTCCGGCCGAAGAAAGAGCAACAGTTCTTTTCCGTGCCGCAGAAATTGCGAGAAGAAGAAGATTTGAAATTAATGCTTACATGATTCTTGAAGCCGGCAAAAATTACACCGAAGCAGATGCAGATACCGCGGAAGCAATTGATTTTCTTGAGTTTTATGCCCGTGAACTGCTAAGATACGCAGGTGAACAGCCCGTTACTCCCCTCCCCGGTGAAGCCAACCAGCTTGTTTATATTCCCCTGGGAGTTGGTGTTGTTGTTCCCCCGTGGAACTTCCCGTTCGCAATTTTAGTGGGTATGTCATCAGCAGCTATTGTCTGCGGTAACACTGTGGTTCTTAAACCTTCAAGCGAAACCCCCATGATGGGAAGGCTTTATTTCGAAATCATGAAAGAAGCAGGTGTTCCTGACGGCGTATTAAATTTCCTCCCCGGCTCCGGCGGTGAGGTGGGAGATACTCTTGTTGCTCATCCTAAAACACGCTTTATCTCATTTACCGGTTCAATGCAGGTTGGTATCCACATTAATGAACTTGCTGCAAAGGTACACCCCGGTCAGATCTGGCTCAAAAGAGTTGTTGCTGAAATGGGCGGTAAAGACAGCATGGTGATTGATCATGAATGCAATGTTGACGAGGCAGCTGAAGCTGTTGTTGCTGCTGCTTTCGGGTTCCAGGGACAGAAATGTTCTGCATGCTCAAGAGCTATCGTGGATGCAAAAGTTTACGATGCTTTCGTTGAAAAAGTTAAAGTTCTTGTTGATAAAATTCAGGTTGGCCCTGCAGAAGAAAATTATCAGATGGGTCCTGTTATAAGCAAGGGCGCCGAAGCAAGCATTCTTGGTTATATTGAAACCGGGAAAAAGGAAGGCCGTTTGATTTCGGGCGGCGTGAAAGCTGACGGAAACGGATATTATATCCGCCCCACAGTTTTCGCCGATATAGATCCCATGGCGGTGATCTCACAGGAAGAAATTTTTGGTCCCGTGCTTGCAATCATTAAATCACCCGATTTCGAAGAATCACTTAAAATAGCCAATAATACAATATACGGACTCACAGGTGCTGTATACTCACTCAACCGTGAAAAGATAGCGCTTGCAAAGAAACACCTCCTTATCGGGAATCTCTACTTCAACCGTAAATGCACCGGTGCAATGGTTGGCGGACATCCGTTTGGCGGTTTCAACATGTCCGGTACTGATTCAAAAGCCGGCGGAAGAGATTACCTCCTCCTGTTCCTCCAGGCAAAACTCATGAGCGAAAAACTAAAATAATTAACAGGTAAATACACAGATGAAAATTCATGAATATCAGGCAAAAGAAATCCTCAGAAAATTTGGCGTACCAGTACCCACAGGATTACCTGCATTCTCACCCGAAGAGGCTGTTAAAGTCGCTAAAGAAGATGTGGGCGGAGAACTCTGGGTAGTTAAAGCACAGATTCACGCAGGAGGAAGAGGCAAAGGTGGCGGAGTTAAAATAGCCCGTTCACTTCATGAGGTCTATGAGCTCTCAAAACAGATTCTCGGAATGACTCTGGTTACACACCAGACCGGTCCTGAAGGAAAAGTTGTTAAGAGACTTCTTATTGAGCAGGGTGTCAATATCGACAGAGAGCTTTATGTTGGTATCACACTTGACCGCGCTATCTCCAAAAACGTTATTATGGTTTCAACAGAAGGCGGCATGGAGATTGAAAAAGTTGCTGAGGAAACACCGGAAAAAATCATAAAAGAACCGGTTGATCCTGCAATTGGTCTTCAGGCTTTTCAAGCAAGAAAACTTGCGTTTGCTCTGGGACTTAAAGGCGAGCAGCATAAAAATGCGGTGAAATTCCTCATGGCTCTTTATAAAGCATATGTTGCAACAGACTGCTCAATAGCTGAAATCAATCCTCTGGTTGTTACAAAGGAACAGCAGGTTATAGCACTTGACGCAAAAATTAATTTTGACGACAATGCGCTTTACCGCCATCCTGAACTGGCTGCTTACCGCGATCTCGAAGAGGAAGAACCGCTTGAGATTGAAGCATCAAAGTATAACCTTAACTATATAAAACTCGATGGTAACGTTGGATGCATGGTTAATGGTGCCGGTCTTGCCATGGGTACCATGGACATCATAAAACTTGCAGGCGGTCAGCCGGCAAACTTTCTTGATGTGGGCGGCGGAGCCAATAAGGAAACTGTTGCAAACGGCTTCAAGATCATTTTATCTGATCCCAATGTTAAAGCGATACTGATAAATATTTTCGGCGGAATTGTAAGATGTGACCGTGTGGCGGAAGGCGTTATAAATGCTGCCCGCTGGATTGAGGTTAATGTTCCGATAGTTGTAAGACTTGAAGGCACTAACGCAAAAGAAGCACAGGTACTCCTTAAAGAATCAGGACTTAATTTTGAAGTTGCCGGTTCACTTAAGGAAGCAGCCGATAAAGTCACAAAAGTACTGACAAAAAACTAAACTTATATTTACAGGGCTGCTTAAGGGCAGCCCCTCTTATTTTTCAGGGAAAGAAAATCACCTTTTTATATACTTTCCTGTTCCGGTATTTTATTTATCATCAGCCGGAAATAAAAATGACACATATATTCCCGGTATGACCGCAAACATTTGCGGTTAAACTGCAACTAATATATTTGGAAGTAAAATGTTTACTTTTACTGATTCAAATATTATATAGCTATAAACGTTTTGAAATATAAAGCATAAAGATTAATGAACAACAATTATTTCGGAAGCACATTTGAGGAAGATGATTTAGGAAGCGGAAACCTGAATGACAATGTCAGGAGATGCAAGGAAATCATCTCTGAGGGGCTTATTTTTAATTACAGGAATCTGATTGAAGAGACTATTGAAAATTGTCTCGATCATTTCAGATACTCTGACGCCCTTCTCTTAGTGAATGCTCTGCTGAGAATTTCACCGTTTGATTCCGATTTATGGTATACCAAAGCAGTCTGCCTCACTTCACTCGGTAAAAAGAAGAAAGCGGGATACAGCATAGAGAGAGCTTACGCCCTCAACCCAACTGATGTGGATATTCTCCTTGAGAAGGCATTTATTCTGATAAAGCAGAGAAAATTTAATGAAGCTGAAAAATGCCTCAAAAAAGCTAAAAATTTTGACAGTGAAAATCCTGTGCTTTATCTCCACCTGGGTAATCTTTATACTGAACGTAAAGAGTTTTATAATGCAATTGCGTGTTATGAAAAAAGTATAGAGCTAAGCCCTGAAAGTCCGGATGGTTATTTTAAAATGGCCGTCTGTTATGAGATAATGGAAAATCCGGAAAAGGCGCTTGAGTTTTATGAAAAATACCTTGATGCAGATCCTGAATGCGAGATAGGATGGTACAACAGGGGGATAATTCTTGAAAAACTGCATCACTATGAAAAAGCCGTTAACAGTTATGAACTCAGCGTGGCACTGTACCCATATTTTGCTGACGGATGGTATAATCTCGGCAATCTTCTTTCAGACCTCGGCAGGCACGCAGAGGCAATCGAAACGCTTGAAAAGTTTATAAGCCTTGATCCTGAAGATGAAACAGCTCATTACAACATTGCATCGCTTTATGATCTCACAGGCAATCATGAGATGGCATTAATACATTACACCAAGGCGATAAGGCTGAACAGAAATTACTGTCAGGCTTATCTTGGCAGAGGCGGAGTGCATCTCAGAACGGGAAATAAAAAGGAAGCACTTAAAAACTTCAGATTTGCAATGTTCACTGATGACCTCAGGCAGCCAAATGAGAAGTACAAGTATTCAGTAAGATTAAGCCGCGGGGAGGATCTGGAAAAGCTCTCGCGTATGACTAAAATCGGTTCTGAGAAGATCAGGAACCTGAATCTTTTCAGGAAGGTGCAGTTTCTTATAAAATCCAGAAAATACAGCGAGGCTGTTCCGTTCGTGTATTTCCTCATGAAATCTCATGAGTATTATGCACACAGCCTTTTTTTCCTGTCATGGATTTATTTCAAACTTAAGGACGATAAAAAAGGAACAGCCTATCTGCGGCTCTTCCTTCTCTCTGATAATGATGCAGAATATCATTTTTGTAAAGAATTCCCCGTTGCGGGCACGTCAAAATTATTCAATCAGATATTTTATAGTGTGTGAGGCTTGATATGAAGTTATTACAGGCTGATAAGTTGATTTTAGGTTTGCTGGCACATCCCATAAAACACAGCTACTCCCCTTTTATTCATAATATGAGCGCTGAAATTCTGAATATTGACATGGTCTATCTCCCTTTCGATGTTCTCAGTTCCGGTCTCAAAGATGCTATGAAAGGTATAAGAGCATTAGGCATTAACGGATTTAATGTTTCAATTCCCCATAAAGAACAGATAATCAAATACCTTGACGGACTTTCTGAAGAAGCTTCGTTTATCGGGGCGGTAAACACCGTTGTTAATGATCACGGCACTCTCACCGGTTTTAACACCGATTACTTCGGAATTGTTGATTCTCTCAATCCTTATAAAGATATCTTTTCGGGTGAGGAAGTTGCAATGTTTGGTGCAGGAGGCGCATCCCGCGCGGTAATACTTGCGCTGATCAGAAATTACAGGCCAAAGAGAATACACCTGATCAACAGAACAGAGCAGAGAGCTGAAACTCTGAGAGAACATTTCAGGAATCTTCTGGGATATGACGGTATAAGTGTGCATGAGTATTTCCCCCCTAACTTGAAAAAGATTCTTCTTAACAGTTCGCTGATAATAAATACAACTCCTGTTGGCATGCATCCGCTTGAAGAAGACTCAATAATTGAGACGGCTGATTTTATAAGCTCATCATCAGTTGTCTTTGACATGGTTTATAATCCCCTGGAAACGAAGCTCCTCAGGTTTGCCTCGGAAGCAGGCGCAAAAACCGTTGGCGGGCTTAATATGCTCGTTTCACAGGCGGCTAAGTCTTTTGAATTGTGGACAGGGGCAGAGATGCCGAAAGAAATTATCACGAAAGTGCTTACCGAGAAGGTTCTGGAGAACGGGACAGAAAAGGTAACCGGCTGATATTATACAAGACTGAGGAATTGATTTCAATTCCTCAGTCACTTTCCAATATTAAACAAACATTCTGCTTCATCCCCTGCTGATTATCTTACCCTGCCGGGTAAATTTTGCAGAGAACTAAGCCCTGATAAAAAGATAATCAGTTTAACTCTGAGAGTCCTTTTCTGATTCTTTTCACTCCCTCTGTAAGGCTATCCATTGAACAGGCAAATGACATCCTCACGGTATGATCATCACCAAAGGCTGCTCCAGGAACAAGGGCGACACCGCATTTTTCAATGAGATATTCACACATGCTTACTGAATCGGTCACATTAAAACCCTGTGCAGACTTATTATAATAATGGCTTACATCAAAATAGGCATAAAAAGCGCCTCTGGGCATGGGGCATATAACTCCGTCAATCGACTGAAGTTCTCTGATAAGATAATTTCTTCTCTGTTCAAAAGCCGCTCTCATCATTTCCACTTCATCCTGAGGCCCGCTCAAGGCTGTAGCTGCAGCTTTCTGTGAGATTGAACAGGAACTTGATGTTGCGTGCGACTGGACATTGCCTGCCACGGTAATCAGATCTTTTGGGCCGGCAGCATAACCGATTCTCCAGCCGGTCATCGAATATGCTTTGCTGACTCCGTTAACAATAACGGTTTTATCTTTGAATCCGTCAATCTGAGCAATCGAGAAGTGTTTGTATCCGTCAAAAAGAATTTTTTCATAAATTTCATCAGAAATAATGTACAGCTCTTTATCTCTGAGAACTTCCGCAATTTCTCTTACCTCATCTTCTGTATACACAGCACCCGTTGGGTTTGAAGGTGAATTAAGAATAATAAGCTTGGTCTTTGGCGTGATGGCTTTTTCTATCTCGGCAGCGGTTATCTTGAAGTCATTTCTTGCATCAGAGGGAATTGCAACGGGTACAGCACCGGCAATTTTTGCCATTTCAGGATAACTGAGCCAGTAAGGCGCCTGAAACACAATTTCATCACCCGGATTGCAGGCAGCCATAACAAGGTTGAATATGCTCTGTTTTGCGCCGTTTGAAACGAGAAGATTGGCGGCGGTATAGTCAAGTCCGTTATCGGTTTTGAATTTATGGATTATAGCTTCAAGCAGATCAGGAATACCTTTGTTGGGAGTGTAACGGGTAAAATTCTCCTGAATTGCTTTATAGGCGGCATCTTTAATATATTGAGGAGTTGGGAAATCGGGTTCACCTGCGGAATAACTTAATACATCTTTTCCTTCACTAATCAGCTTTTTAACAAGCGCGGTAATAGATAATGTAACACTTTCTGACACCTGAGAGGCGGTTTTAGAAAATCCTTTCAAAGCAGCTCCTGATAATGATATAATTTTAAGATTGAGACTCAAAATTACAAAGAATACTACTCATTTAGAAATCAAATCGTTATTATACGCCACCCATTTCCTGATTACCGGACGGTATCACATTAGCTTTTCTAAGATCATCCAGTATTCTCTCAGCCGTGGGGAACAGAAGCGAAAAAACAGTTCTGCTGTATCTCACCTTTCCGGTTTCATCAATCAGCACGAGCTTTCTTTTTGGCATCCCGAGAAAGCCGACAGCCTCATAGCTTCTGCACACATCACCTGTTTCATCACTGAGAAGTCTGATATCAGTTTTCAGTGATTCACAGAATTTTTTATGCGAATCAACTGTATCACGGCTGATACCGTAAACCTGTATTCCGTGTTTCTTAAACAGCTCTGAGTTAGCTGTGTATTCACTAAGCTGATTACTGCAGACATAAGATCCGTCTTTAGGGTAAAAAACCAAAAGAATTTTTTCTGTTAAATTATCGTACAACTTAAAATCTGCGCCGTTCTGGTCTTTAAGGGTGAAATCAGGCGCATTTATCTGTATCATATTATCCTCTTAATTCAGGATTGTTTTTCAGTGCATTTATGCAGAATGTTATATGCTCATCAAGGGAAAGGCCTAAGAGCTCTGCGCCTGCCTTTATATCCTCCCTGCTTACAGCCCTGGCAAATGCTTTATCTTTCATCTTTTTAAGTACAGATGAGGCATCAACTTCCTCAAAACTTTTACCCGGCTTGACATATTTAACAGCAGTAATGAATCCGCTGAGTTCATCGCAGGCAAAGAGCACCTTTCTTAAAAGCGTTGTTCTGGGCGGAACCCCCTCATAGGGCACATGAGAAAGAATAGTATCAATAAACTCCTGATCAAAGCCTTTCTCTGCAAGTATTACGGCTCCCTTAAACGGATGCCCCCCTTCTTCAGGATACATTTCGTAATCAAAATCATGAAGCAGACCTGCGTTACCCCAATAATCTTCATTTTCATTGAATTTTTGCGCATAGGCTCTAAGGCAGGTTTCAACTGACACGGCATGACGCAGTAAGCCCGGAGTCTTTGTGTATTCTGCTAAAATACCGTAACAATAATCTCTGTTTAATTCATTTTTCATATTTCACCGAGGGACAATATCCTGAAATGACACATTGAGAACAGGCGGGTTTTCTTGCAAAACAAACAGTTCGCCCGTGAGTTGCAATAAGATGCGAAAAGATTACCCAGTCGTTCGGGTCAACCAATAATTTTATTTCTGCTTCAATCTTTTCGGGATCCTGGCTTTCAACAAGTCCGAGAAGATTCGTGATTCTTTTTACATGAGTATCAACAGCCACAGACGGAAAGCCGAAAGCGTTGCCTGCAACAACCGATGCGGTTTTGCGTCCCACACCGGGAAGTTCACACAGATCATCAAACCCGGAGGGAACATCCCCGCCGTGTTTTTCAATCAGGGCAATGCAGCAGGCTTTAATGCTTTTCGCCTTCTGTTTGTAGAATCCGGTTGAGAAAATATCTTTTTCAAGCTCCTCATCAGGCACTGCAATAAAATCAGATGGCGTTCTGTATTTATTAAACAGGGTGGAAGTGACAATATTCACCCTCGCATCTGTGCATTGTGCCGATAAAATGGTTGCAATGAGCAACTGAAAAGGGGTTTCATAGTTCAGTGCGCAGCGGGCATCCGGATATTCCCGTTTGAGGGCCGCCGTTACCTTAGAAGCCCGCGCTGCTGATTCCTTATTTATCGTTCCGCTCATCTTTTTCGATATTCTCCATAAGAAGGCGCTCAACAATCTCATCATTTTTCAGATGTTTTTCTATGATTTCGTCTATATCATCCGGCTTAAGCCTGCCATACCAGACACCTTCAGGATATATTACCACAGAAGGGCCAAGTTCACAGTTATTCAGGCATCCCGTGCTGTTCGCTCTGATGGATGAGGCAAGTCCTGCCAATTTAATTTTATTCTTAAAGGCTTCTTTTATTTCTTCAGCTCCGCGGGAGTGACAGCAGCCTCTGGGGTGCCCTTCTTCCCTTTTGTTTTCGCAAATAAATATGTGTTTTTTGTATTTTTTCATGTTGCTCTTGATTTTATTTCTGAAACAATAACATTTAAGGCTTTCAATTAGTTTAATGAAAAACCTTTCTTCTGCATTTTTTTCCGCATTAAGTTTTACAGGTGAAGTTCTCCTGCTGCTTTTTCCAGTAATTGCCATACTGGCGGTATTGTACTTTTTCCAGAAAAACGCAAACGGCTATCTGCTTAAAGCATTTAATAAAGGAACCGTGATTTTTGCCGGTATCATCGGCACACCTGTTCATGAAGCCGGTCATATACTGATGTGCCTTATCTTCGGGCATAAAGTAAAGAGCTTTAAACTGATTGATTTTAAAGCACCCGGCGGAACATTGGGGTATGTTAACCACAGCTTCAACAGTAAAAATTATTACCAGAGAGCCGGGAACTTCTTTATCGGGCTGGCGCCGATACTTTCTGCGGCGCTGGTGGTCTGGCTGCTTTCTTCATACATCCCCTTTTTCACCGGGATATTCAGCCATGCGGAAGTGAAAATAGGTAATAACCTCTATTCTGCGGCAGCATGGAAAGACTTTTTTGTTTTATTATTCAGCCATACGATTAATTCGGTTGGGACTATCGGGCAGCTGCTGTTTAACAATTTCAGACCGGAGTATATTCTCTATATTTTTATACTCTGCAGTATCTCACTTCACTTTTCGCCCAGTCCGTCTGATTTTAAGAACTCCTGGTATGGATTCATTACTATCGGGATAATCTTTCTTCTGGCAGTGTTTCTGCTTGAACTGATTGGCGCTAAGTCATTTAATTATAAATCACTTACTATCTCGGGAATAATAAAGGTTATCAATTTTCTGGCAGGAATGCTTTTCCCTTCATTACTGGCTTTAATATTATCTTACCTGATCTCTCTTCCGGTTTACCTTATCAGAGAGAAAAAAATGCTCTCACCTGCAGGTTAGATAATATTCACCTCTTCTTCAATTCTGACGCCGGTCTTCAGATAAACTCCGTGTTTAATTTTCACTGCAAGATCCCGGAGTTCCCTGCCGGTTGCATTGCCGTAATTAACCAGCACAAGCGCATGGTTCGGGGAGGTGCCGGCATCTCCTTCCCTCAAACCTTTAAATCCTGATATCTCTATTAACTGTGCGGCTGAAAGCTTGAAACAGCCGTTTTCTGCAGGAAATCCTTTTATGCCGGGGTTCAGATTCGAGACTCTCTCAAATTCTTCTGCTGAGATTACGGGATTTTTGAAGAAACTTCCGCAATTGCCGAGCACCCCCGGATCAGGAAGTTTTGAATTTCTGATACTTATCACCGCATTCCTCAAATTTGAAAGACTGTATTCGGCCTGATAATTTTCATCAATAAACTCTTTCAGCCCCTTATAACCCAGTTCAGGCACTCCGTTTTTTTTAAGTTTGTAATTCACTGAGAGGATAATAACTCTTCCCTTCAGTTCATGCTTGAATATGCTGCTCCGGTACCCGAAACGACAGTTTACGTTACTGAGTGCATAAACGGAATTATCATAAATATCATAAAATTTCACCTCCGTGACCGAATCACCGGCTTCCTGACCGTATGCACCGATATTCTGAATTGGTGAGGCACCCGTTGTGCCGGGAATCAGAGACAGATTTTCTATTCCCCATAAATTATTCTCAACGCAGTATGCAACAGTCTGATCCCAGTTTTCACCGGCCCCGAATCTCAGTGTCACCGATTCATCATCTTCAGAAATGACCGACCGCCCCTTAATCATATTTCTGATTACAAGTCCGTCATAATCTCCGGTAAAGAGAATATTGCTCCCCTCGCCAAGCACAAGAAACCTGTTCCCGGCTTTTTCTGACAGTTCCGGGAGGATGGAAATATCATCAGGTGATGTCATTTCGGCAAAATACTTTGCCTTAACATCAACCCCCATCGTATTAAATTTTTTTAGTGAAACGTTTTCATTTAAAATCATTGTAAATCAGATGCTTTTATGGCTTTGTTTAATTTTTTCAAGACGTTTTTTTTTTGCAACTTGCATATTCAATAAGATGAATATTTAATCTTTAGTAATTAATCTGCTAATAAAAACCAGTATCCCGACTTTTCAAAATAATTAATGGAAACTCTCCAGATAATTCTGCTGTTCGGTGTTTTTCTGCTCCTTTCAGTACTGATGTTCTTCAGAAAAATACCAGCCCTTCTGGCGTTGCCCATAATGGCGTTCCTTATTCCACTTATTTCCGGTGTTAATATAATTGATGTTCTGACCCTTGTCATAGGCCAGGGATCAACACGTCTGGCACAGGCTTACACTATTGCGATATTCGGAAGCATGCTCAGTATACTGATGCAGAAAACCGGAGTTGCAGAAAGATTTATAAAAATAGGGGCAGAACTTTCAGGCGATAAGCCTTTTGCAATTGCGCTGGTGATGCTGATACTCGTAACCTTGTTATTTACCACCCTCGGCGGACTCGGAGCCATCATTATGGTTTCAACCGTCGTGCTTCCTATTTTGATTTCGGCAGGAGTAAGCCCGCTCACAACAACAGGCATATTTCTTATAGGCCTGAGCATGGGAGGTATATTCAATGTCGGCAACTGGGCACTCTACACAAGCGTGCTTAAACTTGATTTTAATGACGTAAGAACATTCGCAATGATCATGTTTGTACTTACATTCCTGATTGCAGTGGGGTATATAGTTGTACAGCTTTACAAAGATGGTCATGACATTAATTTTATAAAGATCGGATTTTATGTTGCCATTACTGCCGCTGCAGGTGCCGGGCTTTTTTATGGTTTCGGGTATCTGCCTGAAGGGGTGAGAGAAAACACTCTGACAGTTGTTTCAGCAGTGGGGACAGGATTTAAATATCTGGTTGGGGGATTGATACTCCTTCTCTTTGCACTGGTCTTTTTCAGAGCTTTGACGGGTAAAAATGAGACTGTTCACTGGACAGCATTTTTCACACCGGTGATTCCCCTTATTCTGATTCTCCTTTTCAGTTTTGATAT
>JABWCA010000329.1 GCA_013359345.1 Ignavibacteriaceae bacterium | reverse complement strand
GAACAACGCACACCGGCACAAAGAACAGTAAAAAGGTCCGGAGATCAGCAAAGAATCCCGGACCGGGAAATACACTATGCTCAAAACTATTTCATCAGAATCATCTTCATCGTTTTAGTAAAGTTCTCACCGCTCGAAACTGAAGTTGCAGAAATTCTGTAATAATAAACACCGCTTGATAACGAAGCTCCGTTCAGCTCGTGATTATAATAACCCGCCTTCTGAACCTGACTTACAAGAGTTGCCACTTCCTCACCAAGTGAGTTATAGAGAATTATCCTGACATCGCTCTCGGCAGGAACCGTATACTGAAGAACCGTTGAAGGATTAAAAGGATTCGGGTAATTCTGCGATAATGAAAACTCTTTCGGCAGATCTGAACCCTCTTCAACTGATGTAATAATGTTAATAACCGACTGTGCAACGTTATTCCTGACAGGCATTTCATTTAACCTTAGCTGGTTCATTTTCACAATGGTCTGTCCTGTCTGACCTCCATTCAGCATTCTGAACCTGAGCCTTATCATATTGCCCGAGGAGATATTCACAGGGGTTGTGCCGGCCGCAAAGAGACTGATGCTGTTTCCTGATATAACAGATTCTTTTGCAAATCCCGCAAAATTATTTCCCCAGTCAACTTCTTCAAACAGCATTACTGCCGGATCATAAGAAAAATTCTGCTCAAATGAATAAATATTGTTTCCTGAAGTGACTGTTACAGGAACATACAGCACAGTACCCACAGCTGCATTGAGCTGAGGCATACTGAAATTGCCACCTGATGCATCAGTGCCTCCGTATGGAAGTGAACCTATTAACCCAACCAGATACCTGAGAATAACTGAGGCATCAAAAGCGGAAACTGTTGTATCTGTAGTGACATTTGCATTTTTGAGCTGCCTTCGGTTCAGTTGGGTTGCCGAAGAAAGATATTTCAGAATCTGAGATGCATCATAAGCTTCAATATACCCGTTAAGGTCAACATCACCTAATGTGATATACCAGATATAAAAATAACTTGTCAGCTTTTCAATTCCGGTTCTGGTAGTGTTAACGACTATCGAATCCAGTCCGAGAAGACCTGTTCCGCTTTCTGCAGCCCATGCCTTCAGATTGAACATAACTCCCGATTCAGTAAAATCATTTGATCCGGCCGCAGCTATTCTCAGAAAAGAGGTATCACCCAGACTTGCAAGCATCCAGCGCTTTTTTCCCATCAGAGTTCCGCTTGTATCAATACCAAGCAGTCTCGGATCAGGCCGCTGAACAGATCTGATCTTAAGCTGCACTGAACTGACAGAGTTTAAGCCCTGTTTTTGTGGAAGATTCAGCGAAACGGGTATCAAAATAGTATCACCCTTTATTAAATCATTCCTGGGGTTTGATGCCATAAATAATGTGGGGTAATCTGCCACATTTCTGATAACGTTTCCGGCTGTTGAGTGAATCTGGGCTTTTTTAATATCAGTAAAACTCACTGCGTTATTATTGTAAGGGAGTGGTGAGATAATTTTGTACCATGTATGTCCCATATCCTGTGATTCAAAAATACTTCCGCTGCTACCTATGAGAATTGTTTTCTGCACACTGTCAGCATTTGCGATGTAACCTGAAATAAACTGCCTGAAGCTGAGAGATGAGACATTCTGAATTTCCGAGAGGTAAAAAGTAGCTCCGTTATCCATCGAATAATATACGGAACCTCCGTCACCAGCCGCAAGCCAGTATTTATTGAATCCGAATGAACCGGATCTGTCAGGGAGTTTAAGGATTGTATTGATTCTTAAACCCTGATTCAAAATGTTAACCGGAAAAAGTGAAAGGTCGGATAATTTTCGTTTATGGTATAAGTTGCCATCGGTGCCGGCAACTACTAACTTTGCCACCATATCTGTACCGGAAAACAGCAGCGTACTCGGGACAAAATCAAGTGCAATCAGATCTGATGAGAACTGATTGTTGTATCTGTATAAAGTTTTACCTCTGTCAGGCGAACTGATAACCGTCCCGGCATCACCTACTACTACAAACACATCTCCTGATGCCTTTACTGCATTCAGATTTACTGATACTCCGGCATCTGATCTTTTCCAGGTATTTCCGCCGTCATCAGTAATAGCGAGATAACCGTTTTCACCTGTAAGAAATCCGGAGTATTCCGAATAAAGATTTGCAGAAAAGGCAACGGAAGTAAATCTGCCGTTTGAGGGGTGTACCACATCGTTTCTGAGCATCCATGTTTTTCCGCTGTTCTCAGTCTGATACAATTTGCCGTCTGCCCCTATCGCTAATCCGCTGTTAGGATTCTTATATGAGATACTCATTATCTCAGGTAAATTTGCCCCCTGGTTAATTTCAGGATACCATTGGAAAAACGGCTGAAGTGGCTGTGATGAAGCATACCTGAAGAGCTTTCCTCCGTCACCTACAGCAAAGCCGAGAGTCTCGTCTATGAATGCCACGGAATACATATCAAGTGATGCTGTATGCACTTCAGTCATATATGACAAATATCTGTTTGATCTGAAAATCGAATTGCCTGCAATTATCCACAATGAAAGTTCATTAACAGCAGCAACATCCCGGATTACTGCATTCTCCTTCACAAGTTGGTTGTAAAACGTACCTGTGCCGGTTTCATGCAGTTTCAGCAGTTTCCCTTCACTTGTTCCGGCAAATCCGTTATAAATATTCGTTATATCAAGGAATGTGTAATCTCCTTCCGTTGTATTTGATATGTTCCAGCTTACGCCTTTGTTATTTGAAACGGCTATTTTACCTGAATTGCCGGCCGCATAAATGAGTGTGTCATTTACCGCATCAAGATTTGTGATGAAACTGCCTGCAAGTTCATTTGATCTCAGAGAATAAGTGCTGCCGCCGTCACCGGAGTAGTAGAGGTTTCCGTTGTCACTTAAAACAAGGAGTTTATCCATCGCAGGATTATCACCCGAATACGGGAATGCTGAGAATGTAACCGCAAAACCCTCCGGGAGCGAAACCTGAGACCAGCTTGAACCATAGTCAGTTGTTTTAATAAGCCCCTGATTAGCAGAAGTAAGCCCGGAAATAGCATACCCCATACCTCCTGCAATAAACTGAATCTTTCTGATATCACCGGTTACAGGTGAAGGCACCTCAGTTACACTGTTGCCTTCGTCATTAATTTTAATAATTTTCCCGGAATTTCCGGCCGCAACAAATGAGCCGTTACCTGCATATCTTATTACCCTCATCGGGGTGCTGACCGGATTGAATATTGATATCCATTGCTGCCCGAAGCCTGATACGCAGAATATATACAGCAATAACAATGTTAACCGCTTCATAAATTCTCCTGCTTATTTTAAAAGGTTCATTTTAATATTCATTATTTTACCGCCTGCTTCCATTCTGCAAATGTAGACACCGCTTGCGCGTCCGCTTAAATCAATACTCAGCGAGTAATTACCGGGTGCAGTTCTGAAGTTCACCGGTTCAGCTATCAGCGCTCCCGAGATATCAAAAATTCTTATCCTTACCTGGCTCTCCACGGGAACAGAGTACTTTATAACCGTGGAAGGATTAAAAGGATTAGGGAAATTCTGGGAGAGTTCAAATTCCTGTGGTAAACCTTCGG
>JABWCA010000054.1 GCA_013359345.1 Ignavibacteriaceae bacterium | reverse complement strand
TTCGTCGCAGCATAAATGGTTGAAAAAATCGGTGGTATCCGTAGAGACGCAATGCAGAAAGAAGTTGATCGTTGTTCGTTGCTCGTGTTTCGTCGCAGCATAAATGGTTGAAAAAATCGGTGGTATCCGTAGAGACGCAATGCTTGCGTCTCCCATCCTGCCAAAACGGGTGCAGGGTTAATGTGGCTAAAGCCAATATTTTGGTAATGCTTTCATGTCCGTCGGTTGAAATCGACGGCAAGAATATACTGCACTCTTATGAAGACTGAGAATCATGATTACACCAGATTGGATTAAAACTGATTGTTCAGAATCTCATGTAAGCACTAACTTCACACAAAATCCCACCAACCGATCCTCTCTTGCCGTCGGCTTCAGCCGACGGAAAAAGGAAGCAGCACAAATGTACCGATCCCGAAAAATCGGGACGGCGTTACAATTTAATCTCCGGAGTCGTGATTCTTAGAAGATATTTCCTTCCTTCCGTTTTGCTTATAGTTAATGACCGCCTTTTGGGTAAAAACGATACTGCCTCAAAAGAAATGTTTAATGAAAGCTGATTTTGAAAATATTTGTCTGTCTTCGGCAGGCTGAAAATGACAAATTACAACTTTTGATACAACCCCGCACAATTTCAACAGAAAATATTTATTGCTGGTGACAATGACAGTAAAATGTCTGCCGCTTAAATTCAAGAGGCAAACTTACCCTCTCTTTAATACCAGCGGAGAGAGATTTCAAAACAATTGTATTGCGTTGGCTCAATGAAGTCCGCTGAAACATGCAAACTTTCCGGGCGGCCAAAACTTTGAAGGGTTAAAAACTTTATGTAACTTAAAAATTCAGATTTATTTCATCCTTATAAAACAGTCCTGAATTTACATATGAAACAAACGCTTTTTGTACTGCTGATCATTCTCTTCACCGGCATCAATTCTCTGTCACAAACGGTTACCATCAGTGGTGATGTGCGGGCGCTGAAAACAAACCTGCCAATTACAGGAGTAAAGGTATCGGTTAAAAACAACGGTTCACAGCAAATGGATTCTGTCTTTACCGATGCATCCGGGAACTGGCAGTACAGCGTGGTTACTTCAGCAGAAGATGAGCAGTTTAACCCATACTCATTCAGAGTATTGCAGAATTACCCCAACCCGTTTAACCCTTCCACCCGGATCGGCTTCTATATTCCCCGCGATGGATTTGTTGAGGTTACTGTTCACAGTGTCTACGGTGAGCTGATAGACTCAAGAAGCGGATATCTTTCGGCCGGGAATCACAGTATCGACTGGTACAGCAGATCAAGTGCGGGAGTTTATCTTTACACGATCAGGTTCGGCGAAATATCATATACGAAAAAGATGATTCAGCTCGATGGCGGCAGCGGAAAAGGTTTAAGTGAGTTCAGGGCCGGGGTTGATTATCAGCCTTCAGCACCATTCATGAAAACTATTAGCGGCAGTCTGAATCTGCAGATTGTTTTCACAAAAATCCCCTATGCGGCAGACACGCTTGATGTGTCCGTTAACGGAGGCGAGAATTTCAGTACACTGCTTGAGACTGTCCATGACAAATACACCCTTGTTGATCTCCATAATGACATCATTGAAAAAATGGTGAATGATCCGACCTACAGGCTCGGCACCCAGCATAATTTTAACCATACAGATATTCCCAGAATGGAATACGGGGATGTTGATATACAGTTCTTTTCTCTCTGGGTACATCCCACCACATATACAGGCAATTACTATAATCAGACAATTGTGATGAGAGATCTTCTGAACTCAGAACTTGCTGCAAATCCCTCCAGGATGAGACAGGCATTCACCGCAGATCAGGCTGTCTCAATAAGTGACAGCGGAAAGATAGCCGCTGTCATAGGTGTTGAAGGGGGGCATTCAATTGAGAACAGTCTCGAAAAACTTGCGGCTCTTTATCACTCCGGTATGCGTTACATGACTATTACATGGAACAACAGCACCCCCTGGGCAATTTCTGCGCAGGATAACAGATCACAAACTCAGGGGCTGAGTGACTTCGGCAGGCAGGTCATCAAAGCCATGGATTCGCTCGGCATAATGATTGATGTATCGCATACGGGAATCAAAACAATTCAGGATATTCTCTCTGTGACTTCAAATCCGATAATTGCCACTCACTCCGGAGCAAGAACTGTCAGAAACCATTACAGGAATCTTTATGACTGGCAGATCATTGATATAGCAAATTCAGGCGGAGTTATCGGGGTTGTGTTTTATCCTTATTTTCTGAACGGCACTGCCAATGCTTCTGTTACGGATGTAATCAGGCATATTGATCATATAGTCAGTCTTGTCGGCGTTGATCATGTTGCAATCGGCTCCGATTTTGACGGTATAGAAGTGGTGCCTGTTGGGCTGGAAGATGTTACAAAATTTCCTGCTCTCACTGCAGCGTTGCTTGAACATGGATACACAGAGCATGAGGTTGCAAAATTCCTTGGCTTGAATTTTTTAAGAGTATTCAGGCAGGTCTGCGGGGAGTGAGAATCTGCCTGCGTCAAATCAGGGCAGTGTTTTCTGCGTCTGAACTAAGTTTGCGATTTCTTTCAAATTAAATGCTGGTCAGAAACATGCCCGCCGAATGTTACAATTTCTCCCGGCCCGGTGTACTTATCCCATGTTAATATTCCGCCTGATATTTCTGTTACTTATCCCCCCATTTAAAGCAGAAAATCCGGCATAAAGCCGGATTTTCTTTAACTGAAAAGATAAACACACTCAGTTCTCAGTCATTAATCCTTGAGTAATTCCTCTTAGCCACTTCACAGATATGTTCTGTTGTGAAACCGTATTTCTCAAAAAGAACTTCTGCGGGAGCCGAGGCGCCGAAGTGATCTATTGCCACTGAGTCGCCATCCAGACCGACATATCTTTCCCACCCCAGTGAGATGCCTGCTTCAACTGAAACTCTGCAGGTTACATTGGGGGGAAGCACCTGATCCTGATAATTTTTGCTCTGGAGATCATATAACCTTGTGCAGACCATGTTAACAACTCTTACAGAATAACCTTCTGCCTCAAGTTCTTTTGCTGATTCAAGGGTCACATGCACTTCCGATCCGGAGGCTATCAGGATAATATCAGGTTCGCCGTTGGTGTCATACAGTATATAGGCACCTTTCTCAACTTCAGACGCGGCGGGATACAAAGATCTGTCGAGCACAGGCAGACCCTGGCGTGTAAGCACCAGTATCACCGGGCCTGATTTATGACCGACTGCATATTTCCATGCATATTTGGTTTCGTTGGCATCTGCCGGGCGGAACACAAGTGTATTTGGGATTGCCCTCAGCGACATTAACTGCTCAACCGGCTGATGTGTGGGTCCGTCTTCGCCGAGCCCTATGCTGTCATGAGTGAAGACGAAAACGGGACTTACTTTGTTGAGTGCCGCAAGCCTGATTGCCGGGCGCATGTAGTCAGAGAAAATGAGAAATGTGCCGCCGTATGGGATAACGCCGCCGTACATTGCCATAGCATGGAGAATATTGCCCATTGCATGTTCTCTTACGCCGTATCTGAAATTCCGGCCGGAGTAGTCGGATGCCGAAAAATCCGGGCTGCCGGGTATTGTGGTGTTATTTGACTCTGCAAGATCGGCAGAACCGCCAAGCATGGTCGGGTAATAATCTGCAATTTTGGCAATAACTTTTCCTGATGCCTGTCGTGTGGCAATTTTTTTACCGTCTGCCGGGAAGTCATCAAATTCATCAAAAAATGAGGTGTCAAAGTTGCCTTTCATATACTCAAGGAGACTCTCAGCCTCTCCCGGGAATTTCTTTTTATAGTTTTCAAACAGTTTATTCCAGATCGCTTCAGATTCATCTAGGCACTCACGGAGTGATTCAAAATGCTTTGTCACTTCTTCGGGTATTGTAAAGGGCTCATCATAATCCCAGCCAAGATTAGCTTTAGTAAGTTTAATTTCTTCTGCACCAAGCGGTGAACCGTGCGATGAAGCCTTATCCTGTTTGTTGGGGCTGCCGTATCCGATGTGGGTTTTTGTTATTATGAGTGAGGGACGGGGATCTTTCTGTGCATCTTTTGCTGCCTTCTGCAGTTTATCTGTATCATTTCCGTCGTCAACTTTAATTACATGCCAGTTTGCTGCCTCAAATCTGCGGGCAACGTCTTCTGTGAAAGTGATATCTGTGCTGCCGTCAATTGAAATTTTATTACTGTCATAAAAGAAGATAATTTTCCCGAGCTTCAGATGACCGGCCAGAGAGGCGGCTTCATAACTTATCCCCTCCATAAGATCGCCGTCAGAGCAGATACCATAGATATAGTGATCTATTATTTTGTAACCGGGTTTGTTGAATTTTGAAGCGAGGAACTCCTGTGCCACTGCAAATCCTACTGCATTACCGAATCCCTGACCCAGAGGCCCTGTTGTCGTTTCAACGCCTGGGGTAAGCCCGAACTCCGGATGCCCCGGGGTAATGCTCTGCCACTGTCTGAAGTTTTTGATATCATCAAGCGTGATGCCGTAACCGGTAAGGTGGAGCGTTGAGTAGAGAAGCATACTGCCGTGTCCGGCTGAAAGGATGAACCTGTCTCTGTTAAGCCAGGATGGATTTGAAGGACTGTGCCTCATAACTTTGGAATAAAGGGTATAAGCGATCGGGGCACAACCCATTGGCATACCCGGGTGGCCTGATCTTGCTTTTTCGACCGCATCCATGGCAAGGGTTCGTATAGTATTCACGGCTAGATTATCGATATTCAAAACATCTCCGATAGTTGAGAGTAATTAAATTTTTATTAAATAAATATAGCAAAATCCCCTTTCATAACATTTTTGATGTTTTTTTTAATAACGGGAACTTTATGCGCAAAAATATATGTTGCAACATTAAATGTTATAACATATATTTGTTAAGCTTTTATAAATAATTACACAAACTAACAGGAGAAACACTCTAATGAAATCATTAATGGCCTTTATTTTCGCTTTCGTAATGCTTGCATCAGCAGCAACAGCTCAGACAAACTGGGTAATTGATAAATCACATACTAAAATCGGCTTTGCTGTAGATCACCTCGTAATCAGCGAAGTTGAAGGATATTTCAGAACATTTGACGGAAAAGTTACTTCAAAAGGGGATGACTTCCAGGATGCAACCATTGAATTCAGTGTTGATATAAACAGTATCAATACTGATAATAAAGACAGGGATAATCATCTCAGATCCGATGATTTCTTTAACGCTGAGAAATACCCCAAAATGACCTTTAAAAGCACTTCATTCAAAAAAGTGAAAGACAAGAAATACAAACTCACCGGTGATCTCACAATAAGAAATACAACCAAAAGGGTTGATCTTGATGTTACATTCAACGGAATTGTAAAAGATCCCTGGGGAAATACCAAAGCCGGTTTTAAAATTACAGGAGAATTAAATAGATTTGACTATGGTCTTAAATTTAATGCCTTAACCGAACTTGGCGGCGCCGTGGTTGGTGAGGATGTAAGACTCAACATTAACATAGAAGTAGATAAGAAGTAATTATGAGTCTCGAAGAAGAAATACATCAGAAGAAATTCAGAAATGAATTTCATAAACTGGGTGTCAACTTAATTTACACGCATAACTGGCTGATAAGCAGATATTCTGATGTGTTCAAAAAATTCGATATTACAGAGCAGCAGTTCAATATTCTCAGGATACTGAGAGGGGCCCACCCGGGGCCTCTCCCGGTTAACAGCCTGAAGGAAAGAATGCTCGATAAAATGTCGGATGCTTCAAGACTTGTTGAAAGACTCAGATTAAAAGGACTGGTAAAAAGAAGCGAATGTGCTGAAGACAGAAGGAAAGTTGACGTCATGATTACAGACGAGGGACTTGCACTCCTGAAAGAGATCGATAAGTATGAAAATGAATTTGATAAATGTTTTAAGGAATTATCAGAGTCTGAAGCACAAACGATAAACTATCTCCTGGACAAACTAAGAGGGTGATTTTTCACCCTCTGTTTGTCAGTCACCCTCCTGAAACATCGGCGATCACACACCTCCTCTTATCGTTGTAAACAAATAATACCGATAATTTTCACAGCAATTAAACAGCAGAAAATTCTTAAATTTATTGTTCGAAACAAATAAATTAAGGAAGCTGATGAAAGTTGCTGTTGTTGGGTCAGGTTATGTCGGTTTGGTAACCGGAACATGTCTGGCCGATGTGGGAAACAATGTTATTTGTGTGGATAACAACCCCGTAAAACTTGAAAAACTCCTGAATTCCGAGATACCAATCTTTGAACCCGGCCTTGATATCATATTTTATAAAAATATAGCTAAAAAGCGTTTAACATTTACCGGTGATCTGAAAAGAGCATTAATTGAGTCTGAGATCATATTCCTGTGCCTGCCCACCCCGCAGGGTGAAGATGGCTCCGCCGATCTTCAGTATGTCTCATCTGTTGCAAACGACATAGGAAAATTTCTTAAGGAAGAGCCGCAGAGCGAAAGAAAAGTTATTGTAAATAAATCAACTGTGCCAGTCGGAACTGCCCGGAAGGTGAAAGACATCATCAGTTCATATGGCGTGGATAATTTTGATGTGGTTTCCAATCCTGAATTTCTAAGGGAAGGTTTTGCTGTTGATGATTTCATGAAACCGGACAGAATTGTTGTGGGTGCCGACAGCGATTACGCTTTCTCAAGAATGAAGCTTCTTTATGAACCATTCGTGAGGCAGGGCAACCCCATCTTTGAAATGAACTTTGAAAGCTCCGAGCTCACAAAATATGCCGCCAACTCTTATCTGGCAATGCGCATCACCTTTATGAACGAGCTTGCAAACCTTTGTGAAGTTGTTGGTGCCAACGTTGATCTGGTGCGTAAAGGCATGGGTTCTGATACCAGAATCGGCAAGAGATTTCTCTTCCCGGGTATCGGTTACGGCGGTTCATGTTTCCCGAAGGATGTCAAAGCGCTCATTAAAACCTCATCTGATTATCATAAGCCAATGACCATTCTTGAGACTGTGGATAGTGTCAATAACAATCAGAAATCTGTTCTGGTTGAGAAGATTATGGATTTCTACGGCGGTGATATCAAAGGAAAGAAATTTGCGGTATGGGGTCTTGCATTCAAACCGAACACTGATGATATGAGAGAAGCACCTGCAGTTGTGATTATTAAAAAGCTGCTTGAGAAAGGTGCTGTTGTCTCGGCCTATGATCCCGAAGCAATGGATAATGCAAAGTTTTATCTGGATGATCTGATTGATTATGCTCAGACTGAGTATGCAGCGCTTGACGAGGCAAATGCCCTTATTATTGCAACCGAGTGGAACGACTTCAGAACACCCGATTTTGAAGTGATCAAGTCAAAAGTTACAGATAATGTAATATTTGACGGCAGAAATGTTTTTGAACCGGGTAAAATGAAAGAGCTCGGCTTCAACTATTTCAGTATCGGCAGAGCTCCTTTAAGAGTCAGCTGATCCGTTTTTTATAGAGGGAGGCAATTGCCTCCCCTATACTCAGTGAGGCTGTTGCCGCAGGTGAAGGAGAATTAAGAACATGAATCATACCTCCGGCTTCCTTGATATAGAAATCATCAATAAGCTTTCCGTTTTTCCCCAGCGCCTGAGCTCTGATACCCGCACCGCCGGGAATAATATCATCTGACTGCAGATCCGGTATCAGCTTCTGAAGATCCCTTACCATATAGCTTTTAATAAATGACCTCCTGTATTCGTAAAAACCGATTTTCAGGAAACCGGAGAACAATTTTAATGAGCCGGGAAATTTCATTGTCTCTAAAGTATCAGAAAGACTGAAAGAAGTCTTGTTATATCCTTTCCGTGCAAATGCAAGAACAGCATTTGGCCCCGCTTCAACTCCTCCTTCAATCATTCTTGTGAAGTGCACACCCAAAAAAGGCAGTTCAGGGTTGGGAACCGGGTAAATGAGATTTTTTACCAGACTCTGCTTCTCCTCTCTCAGGACATAATATTCACCTCTGAACGGCATGATCAGAATTTCAGGATCAACCCCGCAGAGCCGGGCCACCCTGTCAGAGAACAGGCCGGCACAATTAATAATAAATTTGGTATTGAATGTGCCTGCAGTGGTTTCAACCGTAAATCTGCCCTGCCTGCCTGTTACAGAAATGACTTTTGCAGATGTTTTAATTTCACCGCCGCCGGCCTTCAGATCTTCGGCGTATGATTCTGTCACCTTTTTGTAATCGGTAATGCCTGTCATTGGTACAAACAAACCCGCAATGCCGCTGCAATGAGGCTCCAGCTCTTTTATCTGTTCTCTGTTCAGCCGCTTCAGGCCTTCCAGACCATTGTCTGTTCCCCGCTGGTGCAGGTTTTCCAGTGCCGTCAGTTCATCTTTATTTACGGCAACCACAAGTTTTCCGCATTTATCAAAGGGCAGATTCTTCTCCGCCAGATAACGGTATAGTTTCTCTCTTCCTTCAATACAGTTTCGGGCTTTATATGAACCGGGTTTGTAATATAACCCCGAATGGATGACTCCGCTGTTATTACCCGTCTGATGTGCCGCAAGGGTTTTCTCTTCCTCCAGAAGAAGGATATCCGAAACTCCGGACTCTGCAGCAGCTTTGCCTGTTGCACACCCGATAATTCCGCCGCCGATGATTATAAGATCATACTCCACGCTGATCTGCCGGTTAAATTATAAAAGATTCCGCTTTTCAAGCTCCTGTCTCAGGTCAGGGTAACCTTTGAATACAATTCCGTCCCATCCGCATGAACGGGCCCCTTCAATGTATTCAGGAATATCGTCAATGAAAATGTGTGCTTCCGGTTTTTCTGTGGTATAATTCATCACAGCCTGGTAGATTTCCTTTTCAGGCTTAACGGCACCAATTTCATGGGAGAGCATAAGCTTCTCAAAATGGGAAAGAAACGGATAATGTGCCCATCCGTATTTCTGATGAATTGAGTTAGTGTTTGAAAGGAGTACCAGCCGGTAATTCTCTTTCAGTACAGGCAGTAAATCAGCAACATCTTCATTAACGGTGAAAATTTTTGAGTGAATATCACAGAACAGCTCTCTTTCAATTTTTACTGAAGCAAGCGAGAGGCACTCGCTGATAAATTCATCTTCGGTTATTTTTCCCGCTTCAAGATCTCTGTGAATGTGATAATTATTTTTAATATGTTCATAAATTCTGATGCCAAGCCCTGCTTCAACAGAATTGAGCCTGCTGATTGCAACAGAATAGTCAAAAGGGATTAAAACATTTCCTAAATCAAATACAATTACCTTAATTTGAGAATTAAACATAAATTTTTCCGCATCGGTTATATTTTAAAATCTGATGTACTAATTATATATAAAGCAGGAATATGAAACAAATTGACTATTCATCCTCAGCCCGCTTCTTGCTGACCAGGCAAAAAGAAGACTGGGATATGTGCAGGGACGGTTATAAATCTTTAGATACTATTAAAATCAAAGAATTCCATATCGATGGTTTTCATCTTAAAGTGCAGTTTAATCCCGGCAGGATAATTTCAACTTCTGCAAAAGTTGATCCCAAAAGCATTGCGGAGCGCAAGTGTTTTCTCTGTTATGAAAATCTGCCTCCGAAACAGGAGAAACTGGAATATCCGGACGGCTTTCTCATTCTGGTCAATCCTTTCCCGATATTTCCCGAACACTTCACAATCCCTCAGATTGAACACAAACCGCAGCGCATTCAGGGAAATGTGAATGTAATGGCAGATCTGGCAAAAGACCTCGGCAAATATTACACGATATTCTATAACGGACCTAAATGCGGCGCCTCTGCTCCCGATCACATGCATTTTCAGGCCGGTACAAAAGGCTATATGCCTTATGATTATGAATATACCATGATTAAAAAAGATTACGGCGAATCAGTGTACATGACGGGTGATGTTGCTGTTTATGGACTGAACGACGGATTCAGAAGAATAATATCTGTTGAATCTAAAAAGGCAGAGAGCCTCGAAAAGGCGTTCGGGCATTTTTACGGAGTTTATGAAGAGTTTCACCCCGGTGAAGAAGAGCCCATGATGAACGTCCTGATGAATTTTGATTATGTTGAAAATAAATACACACTCTCAGTGTTCCTGAGGGCAAAGCACAGACCTGCAAGATATTTTGCTGAAGATGACACTAAAATTATGCTCAGCCCTGCAAGTGTTGATGTCGGTGGGGTGAATATTATCCCTGTTGAGGATCACTTTAACAAAATGGACAGAGAGATCCTTGAAGAGATTTACTCTGAAGTGTTCATGAGTGAGTCAGACTTCAAAAAACTTATTATAAGACTGAAAGAGACGGCTTAAACAGCCGCCTCTTTTACCATAAATCTTTCCGGTTTAAGGAGGGGTTTAAATCCGAATTGTTCATAAAGTCCGTGAGCGTCTCTGGTTGCAAGAAGCCATTTGCAGCTTTTGAATCCGGGTAAACTCATTATGAAATTCATCATCAGTTTGCTCAGTCCTTTACCGCGGTGTTCTTCAATAATAAACACATCCATAAGATAGGCAAAGCGGATATAATCACTCACAATTCTGCAAAATCCGACCTGCTCTCCGTTGAGATAAACACCCACTGACAACGAGTTTTCTGCTCCCTTAATCACGTTTTCTTTTGAAATTCCCTCACACCAGTAACAACAGGTCAGAAAGGAATGAATAAAATCATAATTGAGCTTTTTTCTGTCTGTGCTGATGAGAATATTTCCTGTTTTCTCTTCAATAACCTGATTATTCATCCTGTTCCTCCCCTATTTCTTTCTGTGGTTTATGAATTGTTTCTGCATTCCGCCAAAAAGAAGTTCGGTTGCAATATCCCCCGAGAGAAAATCATGCGGGAAACCGGGTTCAATCGCACTCAGTTTATCCAGCAGTTCCATGTGCTCCGGAGAAATCACAGAATCCAGACATTTAAGATTATCAAGAATCTGCTCTTCTTTTCTTGCCCCTATTACAGGAAAGATATTCTGCCCTTTTGCTCTCAGCCAGTTAAGGGCAACAGAAGAGGGTGAAACCCCTGCTTCGGAGGCAATTCTGACAACCTCACGGGCAATTCCGGTATTCCGCTCGTCAAGCCTTTTGGATCCCGGTTTTATTCTCATATCTGATGATGAATGGTCAAGATATTTACCGGTGAGCACTCCGCCGCCGAGCGGTGCCCAGGCTGTAACTGCAAGATCAAAATGTTTCGCCATAGGAATGAGATCACGCTCTGCATCTCTTTTTATGAGGCTGTATTCAAGCTGAACCCCGGCAAATGATGACCAGCCCCGCAGTTCAGATATTGCCAGTGAATTTGAGATCACCCAGGCCGGTGTATCCGAAATGGCTATATATAATACCTTTCCCATCCTGACCAGATCATCCAGACCCCTCAGCACTTCTTCAACCGGGGTTGTGAAATCCCAGGCATGGAGGTAAAGAATATCGATATAATCGGTATTCAGTCTCGTGAGGCTTCCTTCAACTGATCTGAACATATTCTTGCGGCTGTTCCCCGCGTCATTCAGATCTCCCTTTTTTGTATACAGGGAGTACTTTGTTGCTATTACAAGCCTGTCTCTCATTCCCTCAGAAAACTCACCAAGAAACAGCTCACTGCTCCCCTCTGTGTATCTGTTGGCAGTGTCTATAAAGGTGCCGCCTGCATTAAGAAATGCGCTGAATACCTTTTTGCTCTCTGTTTTATCTGCCCCGGTGCCCCACTCTGTTCCGAATCCCATGGCCCCCAGGCATAATTCTGAAACCCTCAGACCTGTTCTGCCGAATAATTTATAATTCATCTCTCTGTCTCATATATTTATAAAATTTACCGTTCAGCATCACTTATTTCCGCTGATCTGAATACTGAAAAATTCCGGTGAGAAATATATATATTATCGTTCTCTTTTTAGCTGTTATTAAGAATCATAATTTCCACACACTCTACCAGGAGGAAAAGTGATAAAAAAATCATTCCTGTTGCTTACTGCAGCAATTATGTTGTTTGCAGTTGCTGATATGACTGCTCAGGAGGGCTTGAAAGTTCCGGTCGAATATTACAAACTCGATAACGGGCTTAAAGTTGTTCTCTCCCAGGATAAGTCATCACCAATAGTCTGCGTTGCCGTTTACTACAATATCGGCTTCAGAATTGAACCAAAAAACCGCACCGGATTTGCCCATCTCTTTGAACATATGATGTTTCAGGGTTCCACAAATCTGGGTAAAATGGAATTCATAAAGCTGGTTCAGGAAAACGGTGGTATCCTCAACGGATCAACCCGTTTTGATTTTACCAACTATTTTGAGGTTGTTCCTGCTCATAAGCTTGAAACCATGCTGTGGGCCGAGGCCGACAGAATGAGCGGTCTTAATATAACACAGGAAAACCTTACGAACCAGCAGGGCGTGGTTATAAACGAAGTTAAAGTTAATGTGCTGAACCAGCCTTACGGCGGATTCCCCTGGCTTGATATGCCCCAGTATATGAATACGAACTGGTATAACGCACACAATTTTTACGGTGACCTTAAAGATCTTGAAGCCGCAAATCTTGAAGATGTAAAGAGCTTCTTCGAAACTTACTACGCGCCAAACAATGCAGTTGTTGTTGTGGTCGGTGATTTTGAATATGCCGATGCAAAAGCACATATCCAGAAATATTTCGGGAAAATAAAGGCATCTGCCCTCCCTGATAAACCCGATATCTCTGAACCCAGGCAGGAGAAAGAAAAAGAGTTTTCAAAGGAAGACCAGCTTGCAAACCAGCCTGCCATTGCAATGGCTTATCATATGCCTGAAAGAAACACTCCGGAGTTTTATGCAATGGGTATAATTGATCAGATACTTCTTCAGGGCACCGATAGCAAACTCAATAAAAAGTTTGTGCTTGAAAAAGGCTACACTGATGGCGTTTACGGCGGCATAAACCTCCTCGGCAATATGTTTAACTATAACGGACCTATGTCATGGATGGCTTATCTGTTCCATGATAAATCACTTTCATCAGAAACCATTAAATCTGAACTTGATGCTCTGATTGAAGAGCTTGCCACCAAACCGGTGGATAAAGAGACTCTTGATCGTGCAATGGTTAAGATAAAATCAGAATTTTATGATGTGGTGGGTGCACAGTTCGGCCTCGGAAGAGTTGATCTGCTTGCCTGCTTTGCCCTGTTTGATAACAAACCGGCGAAAATAAATGAAATTATCTCCGAGTTTGAAAAGGTTACTCCGGAACTGATTCAGAAAACCGCCAAAGAGTATCTGAGAAGTTCAAACAGAACCGTTTTAAAGATTGAACCCAAGAAAGAAGGTTGAGGGCTTGAATATGAAAATGATAAAATTATTATGCGCAATACTTCTTGTCTCTGCCGTTCAGGTTCTTCCGCAGAAGGAAACACCCCCGAAAGGCAGCACGCCAAAAGATTTTAAGCTTGCCGAACCCGTAAAGATCACCCTTGATAACGGGATGCAGGCAACATTGGTGAATTACGGTGCAATCCCGAAAGTGACCATAAGGCTGACTCTCAGAACAGGCACAACAAATGAAAATGGTTATTCCACCGGTATAGCAGGATTTACATTTGATCTGCTTGATGAGGGCACGAAAACAATGACCGCATCACAGCTTGCAGATAATGCCGCCAGAATGGGTGGTCAGGTGAGCAGCTCAGGCGGCAATGAACTGAGCAATATCACAATTGATGTGCTTGCCGATTATGTTGATGAAGCACTTAAAATGATTGCTGACGTTGTGATGAATCCTGCTTTCAATGAAAGTGATATTGAAAGGCTGAAAAAGGATTATATCAGAAATATCAGTATAAATGAAAATGTTCCTCAGAACATTGCTGACCGCGAGTTCAGAAAACTTATGTACGGCGATCATCCGCTCGGAAAAGAAGCAACCCAGGATGATGTTGCAAAATACACCAGGGCTGAGGTCGAAAAATTCTACAAAGAGAACATCGGCGCTTTAAGAGCTCACATTTACATTTCGGGAAACTATGACATCAAAAAAGCCGGCGAGTCTGTTAAGAAGTATTTTAACGGATGGGCAAAAGGCAATCCCGTTGTCAAAAATATTCCGAAGCTTAACAATAAAAAAGAGCTGGTTGTGGTTGAAAGAGCCGGAGCACCGCAGTCGACCATTAATCTTGGCTGCCCTGTTGTGGATATATCAAATCCCGATTATATGAAGCTCAGCCTTATGAACACCATGCTCGGCGGGTCATTCGGCAGCAGAATAACTTCTAACATCAGAGAGGATAAAGGATACACCTATTCTCCCGGAAGTTCAGTTATCTCAAGATACAGAACCGCATTCTGGCTTATGGAAGCCGATGTCACAACCTCGGCAACAGGTCCTTCACTGACCGAGATCTATTACGAAATCAGACGCCTTCAGAATGAAAATCCGTCGGAATCAGAGCTTGACGGAATCAAAAATTATTCTGCGGGAATCTTCGTTCTTCAGAACTCAACCAGGCAGGGTGTTATAAATCAGCTTGCAAATCTTGATCTGCATGAACTGCCCTCATCTTACCTCACAGATTACGTGAAGAATATTTATGCCGTTACTCCTGCAGATATCTCATCGGCAGCAAAAAAATATATCGATCTGAAAAAGATGAGCCTTGTGGTTGTTGGTGATAAATCAGTTATCACAGAGCAGCTTAAAGCATTCGATACAGATTTCCCAAAAAACTAAATAACAGTTTGTTTCTGACCGGCCGGGAATATAAACCCGGCCGGCCATTTAATTCAGCCAAACATATCTGAAATTATTCATTTGTCCTTAAGTGTAAATTAATTAACTTAAGCGACAAATTTTATTAATTTAATATCTTCCGTTACTCTGTTTCCTGTTCCGGATCAGTCAGTTTAATATCCACAACTTTTTAAAATAATCACCGGAGTCAATGAGTGCTGAAAAGCATTATCCTTCTGACGGTTTTTCTTAGTGCTGTGCTTTTTCCGCAAAAAGGCGGAGACAGTTTTATTGATGCTGCCGATAAATTCTTCAAAACGTACTGTGTTAACGGAAGCGTAAATTACTCTGATGTGAAAAAGAATCAAAGTGAGGTTGATGATATTGCCCTCCTCCTCAAAAACAGCAACCTGGATAAAGCCGAACCACTCTACAGAAAAGCCTTTTATATAAATGCATATAATTTTCTGGTCATCAAGTCAATTGCAGAGAGCAGACAAACAGATCAGGCAAATAAGATTAAAGGCTTTTTTGACACCAGGATTCATGATGTGGCGGGACAGAAACTGACTCTTAAAGATATCGCCGAAAAGAAACTCAGGAAAATGTTTTTTGATTCACGGGTGCACTTTGTGCTTGTAAACGGTGCAAAAAGCTCACCAAGAGCAGAGAACTTCGCTTACAAACCCGCTGGTGTTGAAGACCAGATTAATTCGGTCACCCGCAGGTCTCTTAATGATGCAAGGTTTGTACTGACCGATAAAAAAAACAAAAAGGTCTTTCTTTCGGAAATTTTCAGAACCTACAAAGATGAATTCGTCACCGCAAAATCAGGATATCTTGATTTTATTAACCCCTACAGAATAGAAAAAATCCCCGCTGATTATACAATTGAATTTATGGAATTCGACTGGACTCTGAACGGAGTCAAATAACCTCAGCTGCAATAAGCCCATTATTTCCCCCGCAGAATTTAACTGATCAGGATTTAGTATCCGGATGACTTTGTTTAAAAAGAAACAGGCGAAGTCGCTGCTTACTTCGCCTGTATGGGGGGATAAAAGGAGTGTACTAACTTTCTTCTTCTTCTCAATTAGTATGTTGAATAATCAACACTACAAATTTAACATATAGTCAAAAGTTGTGCCATGACAATTGTATGAGCGGATTTTAATTATGATGAGTGGCATAAAATTTGTATCAGACAATAAGTCATCTCACGGGGCATGAAACCGGAGCTCAGAAGCTGCCTCACTGTTCTTACCTCATCCCTGAAAAACGTAAAATACAGTTTATTTCATCCAACTGTAATGGGACAAACCCGCCCTGCAATTTTATCTTCTGTTCTCCATGAAAATCTTCACCCGGGCTATCAGAATAACAACCATATAAACACCGTTTTGCCGGAACAAATAAGACAACGGCAGCCATTTCCCGCAGACCATGATTATGTTTAATCACATCCTTGGTGGAGCATAACTGAAAAGCAGGACTTCTTAAAGAGTATTGCTTTTCAGAAGAATTATTACTTCCCCGGACACGGCCACGGCAAAGATAAGCCGGCTCAGAGTTCTTTTTGGGATGCTGCGTCTTTTTTTGAAAGGAAGTATCCCATTTGCTGCAGCAAAAAAAAGAGGCTCCCTTTTCAGAACAGCCTCTTTTGAATGCAATATCAGAATGATGAATTTTATTTCATCAGCATCATTTTCATGCGTTTTGCAAAGCTTTCCGTTTTTATTTCATAGAAATATACACCGCTTGTAAGTGATCCGGCATTAAATGACAACGAGTGTTCTCCCGCATCAAATATTCCGTCAGCAAGAGTTGCAACTTCCGCACCGAGCAGGTTAAACACTTTCAGAGTCACCTTTTCCTTTAACGGCAGCGAGAAGCTTATTTTTGTCGAAGGGTTAAAGGGATTCGGGTAGTTCTGGCTAAGTGAATATGTCTTCGGCTGTTCAAAATAAACCTCATTAGAACTGAACAATCTGTATGTGCCGTCATAGTCAATTTGTTTCAGTCTGTAGAGATTCTTTCCCGTAAGCGGATTCAGATCATTAAAAGTATATGCTGAAGGCTCGGTTGTTGTTCCTTTACCGGCAGTTGAGCCTATTGTTTTCCATCCCTCAGGATTTAACCTCTGGATATCAAAACGGAGATTATTCAGTTCAGATTTGGTTGACCATGAAAGCTTTACTGCATCGTCAATTTTTTCAGCAGTGAATGAAGTAAGCTCCACGGGCACGAGCGAATAGATGAATATTCCGAAATCATCCAGGTACCATCCGTCTTTTACGATGCTTCCGTCCGTTCTCAGTTCAAAACGGAGTTTGATCTGCTGACCTGCATACGGCTGCAGATTAACTTCTTCAAGATTCCAGTTTGATTTCAGTCCGTCATACATCGGTATCCCGGCCGGGACCTGTTTTCCGCTTCCGGAGGCTGGCTTGGACGATGTTGCTGAAAGATAAGACCAGTTTGCTCCGTTATTTGTGGAAATCTGGATCACACCGCAATCCCATTTTGTTTCAATATCCCATTTTGACCAGAATGTCATCTTGGGAGCAGCAAACTGTGAAAGATCAACCGGATCCTTGCTTGTTATCGTTACAGTTGCATTGCTGAGATAATTTCCGCTTTTGCTGTCTGTATAGGAGTTTGGTGCAGAGTGAAATGATGTGGTGCTGGCATCCCACTGATTTGTTGAAGGAGTTGCTGTCATCACCCATTTAACTGTCGGATTATTGGTTGTGTCATTAAAAATATAGGTCGGAATACCCACTATCATCTTTATTGTATCAGCTCCGGTTACAATCCCGTTGACCGTAACGGTTGAAAGCAGTTTAACTTCGGCTTCAGCCGGCGCGCTCTGCGATACCACAAATCTGAGCGGAGAGGATGTTGAAACCGTTGCAAATGACTGAATTGAATCAACCACTGAGCTGCCTGATGTGACTGCAGCATAATTATTAAGAGACGTTAACTGAATATTAACGTTGTTTGCAGTGCTGATACCCTTGTTTCTGAGCTGAAGAGTGATCTCAACCGAATCTCCCGGATTAATATACTGCCTGTTAAGCGTGTAGTTTTTCGTGCTTACAAATTCACCGGCAACCATGCTCAGGTAGATATTAGGGTTCAGATTTTCCTGAGCGAGAGGAAATATTCTGCTTTGTGCCGGCCAGAAACCATCAGTGCTTGACCCTACTTCGGGTGTCATTGAAAAGATTTTTCCGTGTGCGGGGATGTTGCCGTCATAATAGTAATCATCAAACACGCCGCGAACTGGGTAAAGAAGTTCATCAGCGGTGCCATACTCATATCCGTTCCAGGCCGTCATATCCTGCGCATACTCAAGAAATGCAAGTGAATCAGGGGTTTTAACGTTAGGATTCCAGCCATAAGGATAAATCAGAATATTACTGTAAGT
>JABWCA010000053.1 GCA_013359345.1 Ignavibacteriaceae bacterium | reverse complement strand
ATTTTTAACCATCATGACTGCAGACCCGGAAGCTGGGATAAAAAACACGGGCAGGACCGATGCACAGGCGGTATCTGGAATGATGTTGAAATTTACACTTTTTCACGCAGCATTATCAGGCATCTTAAGATTGAAACAAGACTGTTTGAGAATAACAGCAAAGCCCGGCTTCTTCTGACCGGAACCTGTTATTCTGTGGCAAAAAGTGTTGAAAAGTATAATCTGCTTTTTCAACTGGAAACCCCTTCAGGGGATATTATTAAACAGAACGCTGTTGTTGTAATCACCCCGGGTGAGGGTACATTCAGATATACGATTGAAATTGATAAACCTGAACTCTGGTGGTGCCATGACACGGGCACTCCGGGCCTTTACCGGATAACAATCAGCGGAACTGAAACTGAAGAGTTTACAGCGGTTTTCGGGATCAGGGAAGTTAGTCTTGACAAAGATTCTGTTTTCAGAATCAATGGCAAGAGGTTATATCTAAAAGGGACGAACATTATTCCCGAACAGTTTCTCTCTTCACTGACGCCCGGCAGAATAAGCGGAATGGTTGATATGATGGTTAAAGCCAATATCAACATAGTAAGGGTGCATGCCCACGTTAACCGCAAAGAGTTTTATGAAGAATGTGACCGCAGGGGACTGATGGTCTGGCAGGACTTTGCGCTCCAGTGGACGTATGATGACTCAACTGAATTTGTTTCTGAAGCCGTGACTCAGATTAAGGAAATGGTAAGGCAGAATATTAATCACCCCTCAATAGCATTCTGGTGCTGCCACAATGAACCGGGAAATCAGATATATAAACTTGACCCGTTCCTGTATGATGCAGTTCTTTCTGAAGATAACTCGCGAATAGTGAGACTTGCATCAAATTACGAAGAGCATCCCTATGACGGCTGGTACTGGGGAACGGCTGAACACTATATTTCGGTGCCGATGGGTCCGCTTGTTACAGAGTTCGGAGCGCAGGCGCTGCCTGATGCGGATTCGCTGAGAAAATTCATCTCTGAGGATAAGCTTTTCCCGCCTGACTGGAATTTCTGGAAGTATCACGATTTTCAGTACGAACAGACTTTTCAGATTGCCAAAATAAAGCCGGGCGGGAGCATTGAGGAGTTTGTAAGTAATTCACAGGCATATCAGGCTTATGTTATAAAAACAGCGATCGATTTTTACAGACGGGAGAAATACGCAAAATCAACAGGTGTGTTTCAGTTCATGTTCATTGACTGCTGGGAATCAATAACATGGTCTGTTGTTGATTATTTCGGTAAACCCAAGGCCGGGTATTATGCCCTGCAGCATGCGTTTCAGCCTTTATATATTTCAATCAGAATCAGAAGAGACACATATCTGCCGGGCAGAAATCTTATGTTTGATTTCTGGGTGATTAATGACTATCATTCAAGTTACGCCGGATGCAGGATCGAGATCCGCCTTTCAGACAATAAAATAAGCGAAATTGATGGTGTTGAGATCCCGGGAGACGGAATTAACTATTACCACTGGGAACACTTCACAGCAGGAATTCCGCAGGACATTGCCTTCGGTGAACACACGGTTTATGTACGGCTGATTGCAGCAGAGGGCAAAGTCTTAACAGAGAGTGATTTTAATATTGCGGTTGAAGAACCGCCGCACAATTTATTATATTTAAGCTGAGTTTAATATGAAAAAGATGATTTATACAGCAATATTCCTGATTGTATTCCATGTTGCCATTAAAGGTCAGCCTGATGTGACAGCTCCGCAGAAACCTCAGAACTTTGAAGGCTTTTCTAATGAGAAGCATATTGATCTGGAATGGTATCCCAATCAGGAGGCTGATCTTGGCGGGTATAAATTATATAAACGTGATACAGCAGGAGTCTATAAACTCTATCTGAATCTCGCAAAAGAGAAAAGCTTTCTTTCACTGTACTACGGTGCGCTCCAGAAGGGGGGATCATTCAAATTAAGCGCAGTAGATGGCACAGGAAATGAATCACCCCTTACAGACAGTGTTGATGTTCTTACAAAAGAATGCTCAGATGAAGAGTTTATGGATATGGTGCAGCGCGCTACTTTCAGATATTTTTATGACTATGCTCACCCTGTGTCGAAACTTGCGAGAGAAAGACTCGGGAGCGGTGAAACTGTAACAACCGGCGGTACGGGATTCGGGATTGGCGCAATTCTTGTCGGGATTGAGAGGGGATTTATCTCACGTGATCTGGGCAAAGATCATATTGTGAAGATGTTCCGGTTCCTTAAAAACACTGCAGATAAATTCCACGGAGCTTTTTCACACTGGCTTAACGGAACAACCGGCAGGGTTATACCCTTCAGTCAGTATGATGACGGAGGTGATCTTGTTGAAACCGCATTTCTTGTTCAGGGTATTTTAACCGCAAGACAGTATTTTGATGCCAATGACCCGGTTGAGAATGAAATCAGGCAGCTTGCAACTCAAATCTGGGAAGGGGTTGAATGGACCTGGTATCAGAGAGCTTCATTCCTGAGCGACCTTTACTGGCACTGGTCTCCAAATTTCGGATGGCAGATGAACATGAGAATCAAGGGATGGAACGAAGCTCAGATCATTTATCTTCTTGCCATGGCATCACCCACATACGGTGTGCCGAAAAGATGTTACACTCAGGGCTGGGCAGGAAACAATTACACGAACGGAAACACTTACTACGGCTACAAGTTATTTGTGGGGCAGTCATATGGCGGGCCTCTTTTCTTCGCCCACTACTCTTTCCAGGGGTTTGATCCCAGAGATAAAAAGGATGCCTACGCCAACTATTTTCTCCAGAATAAACACCATACTCTGATAAACAGGGCATACTGTATTGCCAATCCTTATAATCACCCCGGTTATAATGAAAACTGCTGGGGACTCACAGCTTCTGATGACCATACCGGATACGGAGCTCATGCCCCTTATTCAAATGACAACGGCACAATTACTCCCACTGCAGGTATCTCATCCATGCCATATACCCCGACAGAATCTATAGAACTGATAAAGTATCTTTACAGAACTTACGGATCGCAGGTATGGGGAGAATACGGGTTTAAGGATGCGTTTAATGTGCGTAATAACTGGTATGCAAGCAGTTACCTTGCAATTGATCAGGGCCCAATAATTAACGGTATTGAAAACCACAGAACAGGACTGCTCTGGAATAAATTCATGTCGAATCCCGAAGTTCCTGCAATGCTTGACTCTGCCGGCTTTGTGCCTGATCCTTCTGATGTGAATGAGCATAACCCCGGGAATTTAAAGGGTTATGAAATACCTGTAAATTTTCCGAATCCCTTTAACCCTTCGACTACAATTTCCTTTATGCTGCCCGAAAGATCGGAAGCCAGGATAGTTATCTATGACACTTCAGGAAAAGTGGTCAGGAATCTTTTTGCAGGTTCTGCACCTGAGGGTGAAAACAGGTTTGAATGGAACGGAAAGGATGATTTCAGCAGCACAGTTCCTTCCGGAATCTATTTTTACCGGATAATGACAGGCGGAAAATCACTTAACGGCAAAATGGTACTTCAGAAATAAATGCCATGAAAAGTAAACTCATTTTCCTTTTGCTATCGGCGGCAATTTTCTGGTCCTGCGGTAATCATACAGCTGATAAGACCACCATTACTTTCTGGGCAATTGGTGCAGAAGGTGAGCAGGTTAGCAAGCTCATACCTGAGTTTGAGAGGCAGAATCCCGGAATTAAAGTGAGAGTTCAGCAGATACCATGGACTGCCGCACATGAAAAGCTGATAACAGCATTTGCCAGTGAGACTCTGCCGGATGTGTTTCAGGTCGGTAACACATGGGTGCCTGAGTTTGAGGCGCTTGGCACTGTTGAGCCGCTTGATGATTACCTGATGAAATCGGGTGTAATAAGAGATACGAGTTTTTTTGAGGGGATTTTAAGCACAAACGAAATTGATGGAAAGATTTACGGAATTCCATGGTATGTTGATACCCGCGTTTTGTTTTACAGAACAGACGTGATTGAAAAGGCAGGATACAGCTCTCCTCCGAAAACATGGAATGAACTGTACGACCTTTCAAAAAAGATCAAAGCACAGAATCCGGAAAATTATGCCTTTTTTCTTCCTACGAACGAATGGCTCCCCTTTATCCTTTTCGGGATTCAGAACGGATCAGCACTGCTCAAAAACAATGACAGTTACGGTGATTTTTCAGGGAAGCCTTTCAGGGAGGCCTTTGAATATCTGGCAAAATATTATTACGACGGACTTGCGCCAAAGGATATGCAGGCTGTGATGAACATCTATCAGGCTTTCACCGAGGCATATTTTTCAATGCTGATCACGGGTCCTTGGAACGTTACCGAAATGAAGAACAGGCTGCCTGCACAAATGCAGAACAAATGGATGACAGCACCTTTGCCTTCGCCTGATTCGGTTTACCCCGGATACTCGCTGGCGGGAGGATCATCAATAGTAATAAATAAAAACAGCGGGAAGAAAAATCTGGCTTGGAAGTTTATTGAGTTTTTGTCGTCTCATGAAATCCAGTACAGGTTTTATAATCAGGTCTCGGCTTTGCCATCGGTGAAATCAGTATGGGATGAACCAGCCCTGAAAAATGATAAATATATGCAGGCTTTTTATGTACAGCTCAACAGAACCAAAGCCACCCCGAAAATACCGGAATGGGAACAGATAGTTTTTGCAAAGATTCAGCAGTATGCTGAGTTTGTTGCAGCAAAAAAACTGACAGTGGAAGAGGCATTGAAAGAACTGGACAGCGACACTGATAAAATACTCGAAAAAAGAAGATGGATTCTTGAAAAGGAGGGGAAACTGTGAAAAAGACTACATTTTCAACCCTTGCTCTTTTCCTGGGCCCCGGTCTGGCGGTTCTGCTTATCTTTTTCTTTTTGCCCGTTATGGCAGCCTTTATTCTGAGTTTCACAGACTTTAATATCTACTCGCTTGGTAATCCGGATTATCTAAGGTTTGTGGGATTTGACAACTATATGAAGCTGTTTTCGGATGATATGTTCTGGACAGCGCTGAAAAACACTTTCTACTTTGTTATTGCCGGCGGACCCCTTTCAATTGCAGCATCGCTCGGCGCGGCAATCCTGCTTAATTCAAAGCTTATCCGATTTAAAGGCATCTTCAGGCTGACTTACTTCCTTCCCGTTGTTACAACACTGGTTGCGGTGGCAATAGTATGGAGATATATTTACCACCCGAGATACGGGCTGCTAAATTATTTCCTCGGTTTTTGCGGGATTGATCCCCTTGACTGGCTGGGAGACCCGCATCTGGCAATGCCTGCAATCATAATTATGGCTGTCTGGAAAAATTTCGGTTACAACATGATTATTTTCATTGCCGGTCTTCAGAATATTCCTGAAGAGCTTTATGAAGCGGCAAGTCTTGAGGGTGCTTCTGCCTGGCAGAAATTCAGAAATATAACTCTCCCGATGCTTGCCCCGACCACAATTTTCATCACGATCATCACTATGATCGGGTATTTCCAGTTATTTGCCGAACCTTATGTTATGACTCAGGGAGGCCCGCTTAACAGCACTCTGAGTATTGTGCTTTATATGTATCAGGAGGGCTTCAGGTGGTGGAACATCGGGTATTCAACGGCAATTGCATTCAGTCTCTTTATAATAATCCTTATCGGTACGGTAATTCAGTTCAGAGTTCAGAAAGCACTGGAGAAGTGAGATGAAAAAAATACTGCTCTATTCAACAGCCATTTTTGTTGCGGTTATCACTTTTCTTCCTTTTCTCTGGATGATCTCTGCCTCGTTAATGCATCAGGGGCAGGCAAATACCTATCCGCCCAGGCTTCTGCCTGAGAGCATAGATACCAGCCACTATTATAAGCTTTTCTCTTCGCTTGATCTTTCGGGATATCTGGTTAACAGCGTGGTTATTTCTCTTGGAGTGACTGTTTTTTCGCTGCTCATAAACTCAATGGGCGGGTATGCTTTTGCAAAATTCAGGTTCAGACGCAAGGACACAATCTTTAATTTTCTCCTAACATCTATGATTATTCCGGGGCAGGTTACAATGCTCCCTGTGTTTCTCACTCTCAAGAATATGGGACTGATCAATACTTACTGGGCTATCATAGTACCCGGCATGGCAAGTATTTTCGGGATCTTTCTTATCAGACAATACTGCTATTCAATTCCCGACAGCCTCATTGAAGCCGCAAAAATGGACGGCGCATCTGACTTCAAAATCTACCTTAAGGTTATTCTGCCTCTTACAAAACCAATTCTTGTTACGCTTGGGATATTCTCATTCATGGGGACATGGAATGACTTTCTGTGGCCTCTTATAGTAATGACAGATTCAGGTATGTACACACTCCCTGTTGCGCTGGCAAATCTGATGGGCGAACACGTTCAGGATACCGAACTTATGATGGCGGGCTCGGTGGTCACAATACTGCCTGTGCTTATTGTGTTTCTCGTTTTGCAAAAATATTATATAAAAGGCATCATGATGGGAAGTGTAAAAGGGTGATTAGTGTTATCTTTTGAATCCTGTTTTTAATTTAACCGGTACACTGAAAAATGAGATTCCTTATACTCTTACTGTTTCCTCTGTTTCTAACTTCGCTTTACTCACAGAATTCCGGTGATAATACCGTTCTGAAAATCGGAAAGATCACGGTCACAGAAGAGGAATTTCTTAACCGGTACCAGCTCTCCCCCCATTTCTCTGACAATGAACTTAACCCCGATTCAGCCCGAATGTCATTTCTTTATTCACTTGCAGCCGAAAAACTATGGGCGCTTGAAGGTGAAAAACTGATGGCTGATACTTCGGGAATCTTTATAAATTCAATGAACAGCCTTAAAAAGATGTTTCTTAAAGATGAACTTTACCGGGAGGTCATTGATAAAAATATCGCAATCACACCCGCTGAGATTGACTCGGGGGTAAGGCGCTTCACATCGGTCGTTTATGTGAAAATGATTGCATGCAGGGATGAGGCCGAGGCCGGTGAAATAAGAGGGTTGATAGATGCAGGTGCGTCATTTGATTCACTTCTTGCTCTCAGGCCTGAAGCAAAAAAACAAACGGAGCCTTTTGAAGTGAAGTTCGGCAGTTTTGATGATACGGCTCTTGAAGATTCGATTCTTTTTGCACCTGACAGGTACATTTCGGGACCTGTTAAAGCACGGCTCGGATGGATTATTTTTAAGGTGACTGAAAAAGTGCCGAATCCGCTCGCAGTTGATAAACCGGAGACTGTAAAAAGCCGCGTAAGAAATGTTATTTATGAAAGAAGATCTCTTAAACTCACGGATATATTCATGAGCAGTCTGCTCGGAGGAAGGGAGATAAGCGGTAATGAAGAGCAGTTCAGGAAAGTCCTTAAACTGCTGACGGGCTTGCTTTCTGTTAAAAATATCAGCGATACGGAGGGTTACAATCTTACCGAAAATGATCTTAAGTCGGTTTATTACGGATTATCGCCAGATGAACTGAAAGCCCCCTTTGTTTACACCGGTGAAAATTCACCCTCAACGGCTGATTTTCTGTTTTATATATTTTATCAGAATGCAAGATTCAGGGATAACAGACCGGGCTACATAGCTGAGGTGCTGAAAATGTATTCAAGATATTTCATAGAACATGAAGCTCTTGCAGCCGAAGCGGTAAAAAGAGGTCTTGACCTCTCCGCTCCGGTTATTCACGATACAGAAATGTGGAAAGACAACTACCTTGCGCAATCCGCCGCCGCCTCTTTTTCGGCAGATGTGAAAATCACCGATGATGAGCTTAAAGAATATTATGAAAAAAAATCAGGCGGTGTGATAAGTTCAACCCAGGTGAATATCCTTGAGATTCTGAACACTGATCTTGATGTGATATCATTTGTTTTGGAACAGCTTGCAGCCGGTGCCGATTTCAGAGAACTTGCCAGGGAAGTTACACAGAGAACTCTTGTCAAAGAGAAGGGGGGAGAGTGGGGCTGGTTTAATGCAGATATGGCAGGGGATATAGGAAAAATTGCGGCCGAACTGGAGCCCGGGCAGATTTACGGCCCGGTTAAGACCTCGGTGGGTTATTCCGTAATTAAACTGATCGGGAAAAGAAAAGGGAGCGATTCACTCTCTCATTCTTTTGATCAGATAAAAGATTACCTGCGGCAGCAGCTTTATGTTAAAAAAGTAAGCGATCTGCTTACTGAAAAAACTGTTAAACTTGCCGGTGAGCAGGAGATTTTTATTGATATTGAAAAGATCAGGTCGCTGAATATCACTCCGCTTAAAGTTTTTACTATAAGAATGATAGGGTTTGGCGGAAGAATGGCAGCTCTGCCTTATACAACCCCGTTTTATGAATGGGTGAAATACCTGAAAAAACCGCTCTTCTGAAAAACTTTTCCCGCCATTTTTTTCTGCGCTCCGCACCGTGAGAAAATAATCAGACCGGATGTGAAGGCAGCCTGCTGCAGCTTTGCTTTTTGCTGATTCTTTTGCTTATCTTGCATTGAGATTCTTCATAAGATTTTTCCTTTATTAACCTTATTCACAAGGAAACAGACACAACCATGATTAAGAGAATAATTGCCACAATTGTTTTACCCTTTTATCTTTCAGGCTGTTTTCTGCTTGGCGGCGGAATACTTCAGATTATCATGCTTGCGGATATTCACCCCTCCTTAACAAAGATTGCATCATACATCAGTTTTCCGGATATTCAGGTTCAGCTTACCGGTGATGAACAGATTGATGCGTTCCTGATGAAGGCAGTGAAATACACCGGAGCCATGGTTGCGGGCACCTCATTGCTGGAAGTTGCATCTAAGGATCTGCTTTCCGTGGCAGAAAAAGCTCTGGGAGTGAAAGATATAACGAGAGAAGTCGAAAAAATAACGCAGGGACTGCCGCTTAAAGATATCTCTCTTGAGAATGCGGGCAAACTTGCCGCGCTTGCCATTGCGAATGAGGTGGCAGATATGGAGAAAGTCGGCTCACTGATTAAAATGGGGAAGGACATCACCGAAGTATTGCCGGTTTTCAATGATTTCAGGAACTCCTCTAAACTCATTCAGAAAGAAGGTGAGGAGTTAATTGAAAATTCAGGTCTTATGACAAAAATAACAGCTCTTACCGGGCTTGAACAGATCAAAGAAAAAGTAAAGGATGTTAAGGTAATTTCAAGAAATGCCGGTGAGACAATTCAGAAACTTGAGGAGATTGCCGGTGTTTTCAAAACGTTTGAAGGATTAAAAAAATAGTGCCGGCATGAAATGAAAACGCAGATTAAAAATCCCCGGTTCAGAAAGTATCTTGTAAGCTACCTGATACTTGTTGCGCTTGTGTTCTCGGGGGCGTTTTATGCGTTTTATCTCAATCAGGCAGATGCTTTCGGCGATTCAGAAAAACAGCTTATTCAGGCTGCAGGCTCTAAAATACAGCAGATAAACAACTGGAAAAAGGAGCGGATTGCAGAAGGGCAGTTTCTTTTTAAAAACGGTTCGTTCAACAGTTCGGCTTACAAACTCTTTTACGGCAACGGGGGCAGGTTCAATGAGGAAGAACTTAAAAACTGGGTTGAGCCCATTAAATCAAATCACCTTTACCGCGATTATGTATTTGCCGGATTGAACGGTAAGGTCTTCCTCTCTTCCACACCCGATGCCGAAACAATATACAGTAATGTACTGAGTTATACGGATTCGGTCAGAATTTCCGAGAAGATTTTTTTCACCCACCTTGAAAATAACCCCGTAACAGGAAAACTTGAATTTTATTCAGTGATTCCGCTGAAAATACGAACCCCGGAAAAAGAGGAACTTTTTGGTATATTTTTCTGGGTGATTGACCCGGCACCGGAACTTTATAACCTCATTTTCGCAGAAAACTATTTCAGCAAACTTTCAACCGATGCGGTTTTATTCAGGGTGACTCAGGACAGTATATTTTTCCTCAGCTCGATAGTAAAAAAAGACCACTATGAATTTAAGAAAGTAAGCCTTGGCAACGATGAACTGGCAGCAGTAAAAGCGGTTAAGGGAGGTGACGGTATATATTCGGGGCTCGACTATAACGGAAGGAATGTGCTTGCATCAGTCTATAAAATTTCATCACTGAATCTCTATCTGGCTTATAAATTTGAGAGCTCAGAGATATGGAGCAGTGTAATCGGGAATACCATATTTGCTTTTGCTGCAATATTATCCCTGCTTGGCGGTTTCGGGTTTTATCTGGGCTGTCTGCTTACAAATGATGAGCGTAAGAACATTAAAAAAACGCTGGAACTTGAAACCCAGCGGCTTGAAATGGTTAAAAGGTTCGGGGTGGTGTTTGAATCTTCCGATGAGATTATGATGATTCTGGATGCGGAAGGCAGAATAATGAACATCAATCAGGCAGGTATCAGAAAATACGGAAGACCTTATAATAATGAAACTTACTTTCTGCTGACCGGAGAACAGATAAAAAGAGAAATGGATGGACTTTCAGTTCCGGAGGGTAAATATGAAACTATTCACAGAACTCATGAGGATGAGGAGTTTGAAGCAGAGGTTTCGGTTCAGAATCTTTCCGGGTCAGGTGATAATATTGTATTTGTGATAGTGCGTGAACTTACGGAGAAAGCTAAACTGCTTAATGAAATCAAGAATCTTAATATCAATCTGGAGAAAAAGGTTGAAAAAAGGACAGAAGAGCTTCAGCTTGTTAATAAGGAACTTGAATCATTCACTTATTCCGTTTCACATGATCTCCGCGCCCCGCTCAGGCATATCAGCGGGTTTATTGAGCTGTTTTCGAAAAAGTATAAAACCAAACTTGATGAGGGGGGATTAAGGTATCTCAGCATTATAAGCGAATCTGCCATTGACATGGGGAAACTGATTGATAAACTTCTCATTTTCTCAAGAATTACAAGAACCGAACTTGTGAAGGAAAAGACAGATCTTAATAAGCTGGTTGCTGAGGCTTTCGGGGTCTGTGCCGCAGATATAAAGGAAAACAGGATTGAATTTGTATCAGAAACGCTGCCTGAGATTTTTGCTGACCGTGAAATGATACGGCTAGTGTTAACTAATCTCTTTTCTAATGCAATTAAATATTCCTCCAAAAAAAGTGTTATCAGAATAGAGGTCGGTTATTCTGATTTGGGTAATGAAATAGTTATCTTTGTGAAAGATAATGGAGCGGGGTTTGATATGAAATATTATGATAAATTATTCAAAGTATTTCAGCGGCTCCATACTGCAGATGAATTTGAAGGCACGGGAATAGGTCTGGCAAATGTGGAAAGAATAATAAGGAAACATGGCGGAAGGGTTTGGGCAGAAAGTGTTCTTAAACAGGGATCGGTATTTTATTTTTCAGTACCGGTTCTGAACTGAAAGAGAATGAAATGAAACTTAATATTTCAAAAAAGATATTACTGGTTGATGACAGCACGCGGGATGCCGAACTGACTCTTGAAGCGTTTGACGAACTTGGGCTCGCAGAAAAAATAGATGTTTGTTATAATGGCCTTGATGCACTTGACTATCTGGAAAAGAAGGGAAAATACAAGGACCAGGTTTCTGAGTATCCTTCTCTTATTCTTCTGGATATTAAAATGCCCGGACTCAGCGGACTTGAACTCCTTAAAATGATCAAAAATGATCCTGAGAAAAAAAACATTCCCGTTGTGATGCTTACTTCATCAAATCATGAAAAGGATATTATTGAGAGCTATGATCTTGGAGTAAACGCCTATGTTCTTAAACCCGTTGATTTCAACAAATTTATTGAAGCTGTTAAGCTGATCGGCCAGTTCTGGATAAATGTTAATGAGATGCCCAGAGTATAGATAGAATTATGATTGAATCTGATCTTAAAATACTGCACCTGGAAGATAACAGGTATGATGCTGAGCTGATTCAGGCTGTTCTTGAGCAGAATTTTACTGATATCAGTGTGACATTAACAGATAACAGGAATGAATTTATTTCAATTCTGGAATCCGGTAATACAGACCTGGTACTGGCAGATTATACAGTGCCGGGATTCTCGGGACCCGAGGCACTGAAACTTGCCCGGGAGAAGATACCCGGCCTGCCTTTTATTTTTGTTTCAGGTACAATAGGGGAAGAAAGAGCAGTTGAAACCCTGCTTGAAGGTGCCAATGACTATATACTCAAAGACAGACTTGATCGTCTTGTGCCGGCTGTAAGCAAGGTGAGTGATAACGTAAGGCACCGCAGAAAGATCATTGAGCTTGAGAACGTGATTAATCTGATTGCAGGGAGTACCAATGATGTAATCTACAATCTGGACCGTGAGCATAAGGTTATAAAGTGGTTATCTTCAATGAACACGATGCTGGGGTACAGTGAAAATTCTTTCACATCTGATACGGCTTGGTGGGAAGAAAGAATTCATCCTGATGATAAACCGGTTTTAATGAGCAGTTACACATCGGCGCTTGAGAGCGGGGTTCTTTCAAAGAGCACTGAATACCGCTTCAGGAAAGCTGACGGCACTTATGCATACATTGATGATAAGATGTATTTTGAACGTGATGCTTCAGGCAGAGCCATTAAGATTTTCGGGTCAATGGCTGATATCAGCGAAAGAAAAAAGCTTGAGGATATACAGAGATGGGAAAGTGAGTTTTACAGGAATCTGCTTGAAGATGCTAATATATGGATACACGTTCTTGATACCCAGGGCAACCTGCTGATCTGGAACAGGCGTGCAAAAGAGTTAAGCGGTTATTCAAAGGAGGAACTGTTTGACGGAGGCAATGGTTGGGATATTCTGACAAGGGGCGGATATCAGAAGTTGAAAGAGATATTCTGGCGGCTGCTGAATGAACAGAGCAGCATAAAAGATTTTGAACAGCGTATTTACACCAAAGACGGCCGCGAGTTAATCATGGTCTGGTCTTCAAATTTCGTAAAGAATCATAAAAACGAAATTATTGCTGTAATGCTCCTCGGCAAGGATGTCACTGCGGAGGAGAAGGCGCGGCAGCAGCTTCTTTCGAGTGAAAAATACTACCGTTCTCTCATTGAAAGCTCCAGTGATTACATTTTTGTTTGCGATGAAGCGGGGGTAATCAAGTATGCAAGCTCATCATTTCAGACAAGCACCGGAATTTCAACCGGAGATATTACCGGGCAGAGTATATTCAGCATTATTGATCTGAAAGATTCAGCCACGGTCGAAAATTTTATTAAAGGCTGGTTAACGGATAATCTTGAAACGGGAAAGTTTGAGGTGGAAATCACCAGCCCTGTGCGGGGGCAGGTGTTTCTTGAGATCAAACTCAGGAATATGCTATCGGATCCCGATATAAGGGGAATTATAGTGAATGCACGGGATATTTCAGAGAGGAAAATGTTTGAGAAGGAACTGATTCTTGCAAAGGATCAGGCAGAGGAAATGAACAGGCTGAAGAGCTCCTTCTTTGCTAACATGAGTCACGAACTGCGTACCCCGCTCATTGGTATTATGGGTTTTGCCGAGATTCTTGCAGATTACGAGAATGATCCTGAAGTTGCATCAACAGCGGGCAGGATTCTTGCCAGCAGCCGCAGACTTAACCACACTCTGAATATGATTCTCGATCTAAGAAAACTTGAGCTCTCTGATACCAGGTCATTTTACGAAGAGACTGATATAACCGGAATTCTTAATGCCCTTAAAGAAGATTTCACCCCTGAGGCACAGGAAAAGGGTATTGAGATAAGAGTGAACGCAGATGAAAATATAATATTTGAAACGGACAGAGAGCTGCTGCTTAAGGCGCTGCTCAATATCATTTCAAATGCCGTTAAGTACACCGAATCAGGTTTTGTTGAACTTGCAGCAACCAGAAATGCTTCAGGTGTAATGATAAAAGTTAAAGATACAGGAATAGGGATTCCGGCTGAGAATCAGCAGAATATTTTTGTCCCTTTCAAACAGGTGAGTGAGGGATTCAGCCGGGCATATGAAGGATCGGGGTTAGGCCTCACCATAGCAAAGAAGATTACAGATCTGCTTAAAGGAGAGATCCGGGTAAGCAGTGAGCTGAATAAAGGTTCGGAGTTTGTGCTGGTTTTCCCTGAAAAGGGTTCCCGCTAAAACTTCATTTTCAGATTTTAATAATTTACGTGGTCCGCAAAATGGAAACAGTAAGAAAAAGAATTATCCTCATTGAGGATGATGATATTAATCAGGGTGTGATCTCATCATATGTGGCTAAAGATTATGATGTTGATGTTATTCCCACAGGTGAGGAAGCAATTGAAGCGGTAAAAAGCACGAGTTATGATATAATCCTTCTGGATATAAATCTCGGAGAGGGAATTGACGGATTAAAAACTCTTGAGATGATAAGGGAGATTAAAGGATATTCTGATATTCCGGTTGTTGCAGTCACCGCATATGCTCTTCCGGGCGACAGAGAGCGTATGCTCAATGCCGGCTGTGACTTTTACATTGCAAAACCGTTTTATAAAAGAGAGCTTCTGGAGATACTGGAAAAAATTAAATAAAAAAGGCTGCAGGCGTTTATAACCCGCAGCCCTGAAGAATCATTTTGCAGGAGACTATTTCACCAGAACCATTTTTCTCACCTGATTGAATTTGGGAGTGGTTATCTGATAGAAATAGATTCCGCTTGGCAGATTGCCCATCTCAACCCTCAGGCTGTAACTGCCTGCATTCATTTCCTCGCCTAAATACGATCTTACAACCGCGCCGAGTATATCATAGATTTTGAGCTCCACGAATGAACGCTCGGGCAGATCAAACCTGATACTGGTTGAGGGATTGAACGGATTAGGAAAGTTCTGCATAAGGGCATAGTCTGCTGGGGCAGAGTTAATGCTTTCGCCATCATCAATACCTGTTATTATTACCGTGGGGTCAGGTATTCCGTTTGTGTCTTTATCCGGCTCAATCATTGCCAGATAAATAAGACTATCGGGACCTGCATTGCCGTTGACATCGGGATTATCAGGAGCAGAATCTCCCGCGCCGTAGTTAAATCCGCCGGCTACAAGCCCAACCATCTTAAGTTTAACATTGTGCGGCACTCTGCCTGCGCCGAGTCCGTACAGGTCATTCCAGGAAACCGCAACTTCCACACCCCGGCCGCTGTCACCGCGCACACCATTGGTAAGCTCAGTCATGTTTTCTGAGGTGTTACCCGTGATCCTGTAAAACAGCGGGGCGGTTCTGAAGTATGATGCCACAAAGAAATCAATTGCATCATCTGCACGGAACCTGAAGTTCTTGGCGTAGTCTCCGTTGTAACCTGAAGTTGAGTTGAAGTTTGTGACTCCCCCCGGCAGCCCTGCCTCAAGATAAAGCACCATTGTATTGTACGGGTCATTTATTACGTAGTCAATTCCGATATAAAGCGAATCTGCATCCCAGGTTGAGTAAATTGCAAGCATCTCATTATTGAGAGTATCCACCGGTCTCCAGTAACTATCGGTATCAGAATCAGATACAACCAGCCACTCCTGGCGCCAGTCACCAGATGTGACATTAATATTGCCGTCTATATTCGGCTTGGCGTAGGTGAGGATGATGGTATCGGGCGCTTCTATTACATTAAGGACAAACAGCGTTGAATCATAAGCACCTTTGCCGTCTGTAACCTGGAGATTTACGTTATATGTGCCCGTATCTTCAAGAGAAGGTGTGCCGCTTATAAATCCCGTTAACGCCTCAACATTGAGGAAATTGGGTGCGGCCCTGAAGAAGTATCTGATTGTGTCACCATCGGCATCAGTGGCGGAAGCCTGATACTCAAACCGCTTTGTTGCCTTGATAGTGGTATCCCGCATGTCCGTTATAACCGGTGCAAGGTTTTTCCAGACTCTGATGCTGAATGTATCGGATACCGCGCCGCCTTTGTTATCGGAGATTGATATAACAATATTTGTAAGTCCGGTATCAGAAAAAGCCGGTGTGCCCTGGAGAAGCCCGGTTGAACTGACGCTTAGCCATGAAGGGTTGCCCGTGAGCTGGAAGTTAAGCGGATCATTGTTGACATCCGATACTTTTATCTGATAAGCAAACCGTGAGTTGGTGTAGCCCACCTGATCAGGAACGGAGGTCATTACAGGAGGATTGTTAATACTTTTTGTTGTATCGGGCACATAGATTGTGTAGCTGCGCGGCGGTGCCCAGAGTTTAATTCTGTTGGGTCCGCTCCCGATAGGGCCCACAACCTGCTTATTTACGTCTCTTCCGGTATAGTCTTTATACCATGTTCCCACCGGTTTATCGGTATCAACCCACACATCAATCCACTGGTTGGGGTTATCATTGATAACGAGGTAACCTCCCGGCTGTGTGCCAAATCCGTTTCTTTTTGCCACATAAATATCTGCCGCAAGAGCATTCTGGTCAACGCTGCCATCCTGACGGATATAATAAGCATTAAGGTTTGTGCGCTTGGTGGTTCCGCCGCCCAGGAAATTCTGACGGATCCAGATAAGGGTGTCAATTTTTCCGCCCACTCCGTAATCAACATAATCTTTGAAGAAAACAGTGGGCCTGCCCTCAGAGAATATAATATAAGCGTAGCCCATATCTTTATTAGTGAGGATGGGATCATGCCCGTTATCTATACTGCCATCCCAGCCTTTGCGGTCGAAGTCGTGGTTTTCGACAAAAGTTGATACATCAAATCCGCTGAAGCCGTTGTTCACCAGCCCCGCACCATCGAGGTTTCTCATATCAAATGCGCCACTGGTGGTGTTGCACATATCCTTGAGTGTGTATCTGAGGGGGAAATCAAACATTGCAACCGTTGCGCCGTTCTGATTTTTGGCTACGTTCAGCCAGTTGCCAATTTCTGAGATCGAGCCCCATAATTCTGCCACTGCGTAATTGGTGCCGTTCACGTTGTTGAGCCAGTCGGCCATGAATGCGGGATCAATAGGTTTTACGGCATCGAGACGGAAGCCGTCAAATCCCAGGACGTTTCTGAGGTACTGCCCCCAGGCTTTGAGGCTATCCCGGATGGCGGGTTTATTGTGGTCAAGCCACTCACCGAATCTGAAAAGGGGATCAGTCTGCACAAACAGCGGATCTACCCAGCAGTTGACGGAGTTGGGATAAAATGACCCCGCGTCTTTTCTGAATCTTCCTGAGCCGTTGGGATACTGGAATGAGAGGTAAGCAGAATCAGGCACTATAAAATTGCCGTTGTATATGGGGCGGCACTGATAGGGTACTTTATCTTCACCTCCCATCATGTGGCGCAGAACCGCATCAGCATACACCTGCATGCCCACATTGTGAAAAGTATTTATTGCGTTAATAAGCTCCTGCCTCGATCCGAAGCGGGTTTCGCGGCTCCCTTTCTGGTTGAATTCGCCGAAATCGTAATGATCGTATGGATCGTAACCCATCGACATTCCTCCGCCTGCACCTTTAACTGCATTTGGAAGCCACACTCCCGAAAACCCTGCGGATGCAAGCCGGGGAGCAAATGCTGCAAGTGAATCCCACCAGATACCTCCGGGAGGGGAGTTCCAGTAGAAAGCCTGCAGATAGACATCGGATTTGGGATTGCTTTGAAGTTCAGTGAATGACTGCGCCTTCTGAGAGATTAAAAGAAATGGAAATGCCAGCAGTGCAAAAATAAATTGCCTGTACATAAGTTGACCCGAGATAAGTTCATATTATTTATATAACATAGAGTAACTGTAATTTAATTAAAAAAGTTTGAAATTAATCAGAAATATGTAAAGCAAGGGCACCTGAATTAACATGGCAGCAAACCGCTCAGCCGCATAAACAGCGTGGCGGGAGCGTAATGAATCAGATATCCGGATTTTCGAGCAAAAATGAACGGAGAAATATATGGCTGTATGACGCAGACCACATCCGGATTTTATGTAGTAAAAAAATTACAAAAGTATTGGAGAAAACCCGCCCGCTTGCTATATTGTTAATCGTCTTTAGAAAATTATTTGATGCTGGCGTAGCTCAGCTGGTAGAGCAGCTGACTTGTAATCAGCAGGTCACCAGTTCAAATCTGGTCGCCAGCTCAACTTTTTTTTTGATATTTGAATTTATGATCAGACCTTGCCACGGTTTGCCGGATCACCGGATCACCGCTGCAGGTTTATGTATATTTGAATTAATGCAAGAATTGTTTACCGGTTTTAAGGTTAAAAGCTTTGAACAGCATACTGCATGGTTAAAAGC
>JABWCA010000052.1 GCA_013359345.1 Ignavibacteriaceae bacterium | reverse complement strand
ATGGAGATAACCGGCATTTTTGAGAATCACAGCCTTGGGTATTTTGCAAAACCGGACCGGTCAAAAGATATTATTCTCGCCAGAAAGCAATCTGCTAATTTCCCCGCATTTGCAAATGTGATCACCGGAGGAAGATTTATACAGAACTTTAATGATGAGCGGGTTAATATTCTGAACATTGTGCTCAGAGGTCCCCTTGCCGATGATGCCATTGATTACTACTATTACTATATTGACGATACCCTCTCAATTGATAACCGCAACGTCTATAGAATAAAAATACTGCCTGATAAAAATTACGAGCCGGGATTCACAGGGAGCATCTATATTATTGAGAAAAGCTATGATCTGGTGATGGTTGATCTGGGTATTAATAAGGTGGGCACACTCGGTTCTTTTTTTGATTCACTGAAAATTTTCCAGCAGTATTTCCCCTTCGGCGATCAGAAAATCTATATGCCGGTTGATTATAATTTCAGCGGCAAAGTGAATCTTATCGGCCTTGTAAGAGCCGGTTTTGAACTTTCAACTCTTCTTTCCTCATATCAGATTAACGTACCCCTCTCTGATACGGTCTTTGATAAAGCGGTGATCAAGGTTCTTCCCGATGCCGATGAAAAACCGGCCGGTTACTGGGAGTCAATTCAGAGTATCCCAACCACCACGGATGAGCAGAAGGCAAGTCTTCAGAATATTCCAAAATCATTCTGGGACAGCTTCTCCATACTTTCCGACAGATTTTCACTCACCGATAATATTTCGGTTTCCGGCCCGATCGGGCTCTATTACTTTAACCGTGTTGAAGGTCATTCACTGAGCTTTGATATTACCGTTTCAAATCTCGATAAAAACAGGCTCTTTTTTGAACTGCAGCAGAAATACGGCTTTAATGACAAAGAATACAAGTTTAATTTTACAGGCCGGTTCCTGCTGGGTGATTACCGGAGCCACAGATTAACACTCAATGTCTATAAAGATGTGATGCTTACATTTAATTCTGAGGAGGATTATAATAAACTGTTCACAACGCTTAATTCTCTGGTCTCAAAATATGACGTTAGTGAATATTATTATTCAAAAGGGGTGAGCCTCTCATATTTTGGAGATATACTCCCTTCAGTTTCGTTAAGGGGGGGAATAAAGTTTCATGAAGACCGGTCGGCGGTCAATACAACAGAGTTTTCGATCTGGGCAACAGACAGAAATTACAGGTACAACAGGCCTGTGTATGAAGCAGATTTCAGGATTCTGAGCGGCGGATTCAGGTTTGACAGCCGTGATTACATTGAAGACGGATATTTCAGGAGGAGAATATCACAGGGCAAATCATATCTCGTTTTTGATGCAACGGTGAACTGGTCATCAGATGATCTGCTTAAGAGCGCACTTAATTTCACCGTTTATGATCTTGAGATGAGAGGGTTCCTGAGAACTTTTGAAAACACAGGTCTGAGATACAGGATCAAGGGAATTTATACCGACGGTTCTCTGCCGTTCCAGATGCTTTATTCACTCCCCTCAAACGCCGAGCTTACTTCAAGGGCATTTTCATTCAGGGTGATAAGACCTAATGAATATGTTTCGGACCGTTATTTTGCAGCATTTTTTGAGCACAATATAGGGAATTTCCCTTTCAGGCTGATCGGGTTTCCGCAGGTGGGGCTTAACTTCAACCTGTTTGCCAATCTCGGGATATCCAAAAACTCAGACAGGGCAGAAGTTCTTCTTAAGAACAGCGCAAAGACCCTCCCAAGAATGTATATTGAAACCGGTTTCGGGGTGTCTTACGGCCTGCTCCCCATAACTCTTGATTTTGCATTTAACTTAAATAATGAAAATTTACCTAAATTTGCATTAGGTATTAATTCTTTCATTTTCTTTTAGAAAGCTGATAATGCAGAACCCGATTATTTTTTGCGGAAACGATTCTTACACTGCCGGTAAAATATTATGTGTCGGCAGAAATTATGCTGAACATGCAAGGGAACTGGGCAATGAAGTTCCGGAATTCCCTCTCGTATTCATGAAACCTGCTTCCAATCTTGGTTTCAGCGGTGCGCATATCCATAAACCCGAACATATGGGCAGGCTGCACTATGAAACCGAACTGGTGCTGCTTATAACCGGAGAAATTCATAATGCAAGCGATGAAGAGTGCATGGCTGCCATTGGCGGTTATTCTGTTGGCCTTGACATGACTCTCCGTGATTATCAGGAGGAACTCAAGAAAAAGGGATATCCCTGGACTCTGGCAAAGTGCTTTGATGATGCTGCGGTAGTCACAGATTTTGTTCCTGCATCAGCGCATCAGCTCACGATGGACGAGGTTATAAGGCTGAAGGTTAACGGAGAAGTGAAGCAGAATGCACCGCTTAATCTTATGATGTTTGGGCCGGTTGAGATTGTAAAATTTCTTTCGGAAAAGATGACATTGTATCCGGGCGATCTCATTTTCACAGGAACTCCCGCGGGAGTTGGTGCAACCGATGTTGGCGATGTTCTTGAAGCTGAAATCACCGGCATCAATTCACTTTCGGCCACAATTGTCTGATTAATATTGAGGGGCGCTTAATTCATCATTTTAAGCGCCGCTTTAATTAAGTTCTCAAGAGTTATTTCAGGCATGGTCTTGAGAATTGTATTAACGGCATCGGTTGCAGTCTTAAGATTATAACCCAGCGCCTGCAGAGCAAGAATAGCCTCGCCTCTTATATTGCCGCTGATAGTTGTGCCGCTCTCTGAAGCAGAGAATTCAACTTTGGATCTGAGCTCAAGTATAAGCCTTTCGGCAGTCTTCTTCCCGATGCCCGGTGTGGCAGAAATTCTCTTTACATCACCCGCACCAATGGCAATTCTCAGTTCATCAGGCCTGATCTTGGAAAGCACACTCTGAGCGGTTTTAGGCCCGATTCCGCTTATTGAGATAAGCAGCCTGAACATCTCACGTTCTTCTTCGGTATAAAAACCGTATAAAGTGATTGCATCCTCTTTAACGCTTGTATGAATGTACAGAAAAGTTTCAGTGCTGTTCAGAATCCGGTCATAGGTATTTATTGAGATATTTACCTCATAACCTGTTCCGCCCGCCATCAGAATAAGAGAAGTGGGCTTCAGATTAAGTATTTTGCCGTTGAGTGCTCCTATCATACTATTCTTTCACCAGATGTGGGTTGTTTTTAATAAAATCCTTCCAGTTTCTTACGTTCGGCTCGTCAGATTTTGCCCTGAATGAATGGCAGATTGCAATTGCAAGCGCGTCAGATTCATCAAGCCTGAATTCTGCTTCCTTATCAGAAAGAATGGTCCTGACCATATAAGAAACCTGTTCCTTGGTTGCGCCGCCGTTCCCCGTAACAGCTTTTTTAACTTCTCTGGGTGAATATTCAGCAACAATGAGATCATGATGAACGGCTGCGAGCATTGCGGCACCCCGTGCATATCCGATTTTTAATGCGGACTGTACGTTTTTTCCGAAGAATGCTGTTTCGAGAGCGAAAAATTCAGGTTTGTATTCCCTGATCTTTTCGGTGATGCGGGTATAAATGATTCCGAGCCTGAACGGTACAGAATCTGCCGAGGAGAGGTTTATGACGCCCGAATCAATATACTGAACGGTGCTGCCTGATTTTCTGATCAGTCCGTAACCGCATCTTACTGTTCCGGGGTCAACTCCAATTATAATCAAATTACTACTTAACCGGTTGTGGTGTTATCTTCCGGCGTTTCACCGTTTTTCTTTACTGCGATATCCTTGATCTTCAGCTGAACCTGGGGTCTGTTATCACGTATAATATGATCAATCACAAAAACAAGATCAACGCTAACATCCTTGTCATTTATCTCTTCGGCGAGATAACCCAGTTCAAATCCTATTGCCTCGTAAACTTTTGGCCCGCCGTTCTGCCTTAAATAAAACAGAAGGTGATTATTGCCCACAATTTTAGCATTACCGCAGAGTTTTACATCATTTGCCAGGAATGTGGGACGCGGATTTTCGGGTCCGAACGGTGCAAACTGATGCATTGTTTTTATAAACTTTGGGGTGATCTCAGAGATCTTTATCACTGAATCAATCTCTGTAACAGGCACAAAATCTTTATTGATGAGGCTTCTTCTCACCAGATTGTTAAGCTTTTCCCTGAACTCGGGCACGTTTTTAATGTCAAGTGAAATTCCGGCTGCAGCCTGGTGCCCTCCGTAATGAAGGAGCAGATCACTGCATTCATTAAGGGCCTCATAAAGATTGAAATTGGAAATGCTTCTTGCCGAGCCTTTTGCAACACCGTCAATAGTTGTAAGCATCACCGCAGGGCGGCAGTATTTTTCAACAAGGCGCGAGGCAACAATCCCTATTACTCCGGGGTGCCAGTCTTCCTCATGAAGAACAATTGCCGATATCTCTTCCAGATTGACAGACGATTCAACCTTGCTGATTGCGGAAAAGAGGGTCTCCTCATCAATTTTTCTGCGTTCGTAATTTTCATTCTCGAGAAGCTGGGCAATTGAAACGGCTTCATCAACCGAATTTGTGATCATTAGTTCAACCGCGGTTGAAGCATCGCTTATCCGGCCTGCGGCATTTATTCTGGGCGCAAGTGAATAAACTATCTGCCCCGATGTCAGGTTGCCGGGTTCAAGCCTTGCGTTCTTCATCAGAGCAGCAATACCCGGCCGGGGGTTTGAGTTAATAAGATCAAGCCCCATTTTTACAAGAATCCTGTTTTCATCAACAAGGGGAACAATATCGGCGGCGCCGGCAAGGGCAACAAGGTCGAGATATTTATACGGCAGATCCTTCTTCCCGATCCGCATTGAAACTGCCTGAGCAAGCTTAAAGGCAACTCCCGCACCGGAAAGGTATTTGAAGGGGTAATTGCAGTTGGGGGTAAGCGGATCAAGTATTGCGTATGAAACGGGGAGTGATTCTTTTGGTTTGTGGTGGTCGCATATAATCAGGTCTATCTTTTTATCTTTTGCATACTCAGCCTCTTCAAAAGCTGTTATGCCGCAGTCAACCGAGATTATGAGCCCTGTTTTAATTGAAATTGCATAATCGATCCCCGATATTGATAAGCCGTAACCGTCTTTAATTCTGTTGGGTATATAATAGCTTACATTTGCCCCCAGTTCACGGAGGTACATAAACATAAGCGATGTTGCGCATGTGCCGTCAACATCATAATCACCGTAAACAAGGATTTTTTCGTAATTGGTTATGGCCTGGATAACTCTGCCTGATGCTATATCCATTCCGTTCATAAGGAAAGGATCATGCAGAGAGTTAAGATGGGGATTAAAAAATTGTTTGGCCTGATTAAATGTTCTGATTCCGCGCTCAATCAATACCTTGGCGAGGACCTCAGAAATATTTAATGAGTCCGCTAGTGAGACAATGTCAAACCGGTCTTCAATTTCTTTAATTTTCCATTTAGAACGCAACATAGGTTAGCAGAGGGAGAGAAAGAAAATTCTAACCAGGTCTGTAAGCCGAATTCTGTTCCCGCAGGGCGGGCGGCAATTATTTATCTGGGATGCGGATTACTCCGCAACTCCTGCAGTCTACCCGAAAGTAATAATGCGAGCAGCATCTTCCGCACGGGGCGGATACTTTCTGCTTGACCTTGCTCCGGGAGGGGCTTGCCATGCCTTGATTTTTACAAATCAAGCGGTGAGCTTTTACCTCGCCTTTTCACCCTTACCCCGTTGCCGGGGCGGTATATTTTCTGTGGCGCTTTCCGTTGCAGATTTTACTCTGCACCCGGGTGTTACCCGGCTCTCTGCTCTAAGGAGTTCGGACTTTCCTCTGCCTACGTTGTAAACAGCAATTGCCTGACCTGATTAAGATTTTCAATTCTCGAATTTTAACTATTACTAAATAAAACTAATTGCCTAAATATAATAAAATTGAAGTGATTTAACACTCTAATTTTTTCAGCTTAGTTATTCAGTCTGTCCGCTCACCTCATCTGCAATTTCTGCCGAGACGAGCATTCTTCCGCAGGCTTCGCAGGTGTAAATTCTGTTATTGCGTCTTATTTCAAGCTGCCTCTGAGAAGGAACAATGCTGTTGCAGCCTGAACAGGCTGATCTTCTTATTGTTGCAACCGCCTTGCCTCTTCTGGCTCTTCTGATTCTCATGTAGTTGTCATAATCGCCTTTATTGATTTTGGCTTCAACAACTTTTCTTTTTTCCATGAGCTTTTTGAATTCAGCCTCATTGGATTTGATAATTCTGGCCAGATTCTCATTTTTGTGTTTCAGTTCATCCTGAAGCTCATCAAGAACAGGCTGAAGTTCAACAGCCTCTGCCTTCAGTTTTTCACCAAGTTCAACAAGTGCGTCATTTTCTTTTTCAAGTCTTGAAATTTCAGCATCTGCACCGTCTATCTCTTTAGTGAGCGCATCATATTCTTTGTTTGTTCTTACCTGGTAAAGCTGAGATTTAAACCTTTTCTGACTTTCCTGCAGTTTTTCGATCTTCTGGATGTTCTGTTCACGTCTTGCGACTGAATTAGCGCTTTCTTCCTCTTTCACATTGATCTGATTCTGGATGTTCCTGAGCTTGTCTTCAAGTTCACTGACCATTGCGGGAAGGTCACCCCGAAGCGCTTCGAGTTCATCAAGCTGATCATCAATTAACTGCATTTCGTACATTGAGGATAATCTGTTCTTCAATTTATTTATTCTCCTTTTTGGTATAAAAATATCTCACGGAATTAACCCCGGCGAAGTAAATTCCGGCAGGCATTTCTTTCCCAAAATGCTTTTGTATTTTATTTTTAACTGTCTTTAATGTTTTTTGTTCTGTTTCATAGTGACCCCCGTCTATAAGTAATATTTTCCCCTCTGCCGACTGAAAATCATGATATTTAAGATCAGCCGTAAGGTATGCATCAGCACCTTCAGCCAAAGCAAATTTCATATACTCAAATCCTGAACCGCCTGTCATTGCAACCTTTTTGATTTTTTCAGGATGGTTGCGTGAGTATCTCAGGCATTTCTGATCAATAGCCTTGCTCACAATCTCAAGGAACTCACTTGTTTTTACAGGATTCTCATACTCACCGATTGCCCCGATACCGTAGTTTTTATTTTTATTTGTTACCGGGTAAATATCATAGGCCGGTTCCTCATACGGATGCGCAGCGGTCATTGCCTTTACAACTCTCTCAACCAGCCATGCATCTGCAACAACCTCAAGTCTGATTTCCTCAACCTTTTCAAATCTGTTTTTCACCCCGGCAGCGGGATTTGAATTCTCATTCCCGAAAAAAGTGCCCGTTCCGGAAGATCTGAAGCTGCAGCCTGAATAATTGCCTATTATACCCGCACCGGCAGAAAACATTGCGTTGCCCACAACCTCAGCAGAGTTTTCGGGTACAAACACGGTGATCTTATACTGATCTTTTTCAATGGGGGCAAGAAAGCTGATATTATCAAGGCCAACGAGTTTTGCAAGGGTGAACGAGACCCCGTCGGCGGTGAAATCAAGATTTGTATGCATTGAATAGATGCAGAGGTTGTTGTTTATTATTTGCCGGATCAGTTTTGATTTTGGATCTCTTGCGAGATCGAGTTTTTTGAGAGGTAAAAAAAGAAAAGGATGATGTGTGATGATCAGGTTGCAGTTCCTGCTTAATGCGTCATCTATAACCTCCTCCTGCAAATCCATGCAGAGGAGAATGTTTTTGAGCGGCTGGGTGACATCGCCAATCTGAAGTCCTGTATTGTCACGGTCCCAGGCAATATCGCGGGGACCCCACTGTTCGAGAAATCCGGTTATATCTGCAATTTTCATCGTCAAAAAAAAAGCACTTCAAGGGTTTTGAAGTGCTTTCAATTATGCTAATAATCTTTCTGTTTTCGCGGCTGTAAGTATTTTATCTGTTCTCTTGAGTCTTGTTCTGAGCATGAACTATTGTCTGAAATTATTTAAAAACGTAACAGGTATTATACGGAAAATTTATTTTACTTCAAATATTTTTAAGTCGTCTGATCTGATAAAATTGCATTTAATTTAATTAAAGCCCCTTTTCAGCGTTTATTTGCGGTGCCTCTTTAAAAGATTATCAGAAATATCTTCAAGAGAGAGCCCTTTCAGATCGAGCATCACCATCAAATGAAAAATGAGATCTGAGGCTTCATTAATAATCTCGGCTTTATCATCATTTTTGGCGGCAATAACGGTTTCAATTGCCTCTTCACCCACCTTCTGGATTATCCTGTTTTCACCCCTCTGAAAAAGTTTTGCAGTATACGACTCATCAGGTGAAGCGTTTCTTCTTTCCTTTATCACGGCAGTGAGTTCATTCAGAAAAGCCGTCCCTGATTTTTTGATATCGCCAAAACATGAATATGCTCCTGTGTGGCATGTACTGCCCTGTGGTTCGGCATAAATCAGAAGGGTATCGTTATCACAATCGGGCAGAATTCTCTTCACATGAAGAAAATTGCCGCTTGTTTCTCCTTTTACCCAAAGTGAATTTCTTGTTCTGGAGAAGAAAGTAACCTTTCCCGTTTCAATGGTTTTATTTACTGCTTCCTCATTCATAAAACCGGTCATAAGCACTCCAAGCGTGTTGTCATCGGCAATAACAGCCGGAATAAGTCCGTTCATTTTATCATAGTTCAGATTCAGATTCATAGTCTCACTTCAATTCCTTTTCGGGAAAGATATAGTTTAAGGTCTGTTATGCTGAGTTCGCCAAAGTGGAAAAGCCCGGCGGTAAGGCAGGCATCCGCACCGGCAACTGTGAAAGCTTCAAGAAAATGCTCCATATTACCTGCGCCGCCCGAAGCTATAACCGGGAGTGGAACAAGTTCCTTTAACTTTTTCAGAAAACCGAGATCGTAACCGGATCTGGTTCCGTCTTTATTCATTGAGGTGAGCAGTATCTCGCCTGCGCCAAGATCCGCAACACGCCTGCACCAGTCAAATCCCTCAATTCCCGTGTTTTCTCTACCGCCTTTCACAAATACAAAGTAGCTGTTATCAGCCAGGTTCACATCAATTGCGGCAACCACCGCCTGTGAGCCGAACTGCCGGGCAGCTTCAGTTATCAGACCGGGTGTTTTAACAATGGCCGAGTTCAGTGAAACCTTGTCAGCACCAAGGTTAAAAAGGAGCTCAAAGTCACGGATATCAGAAACGCCACCTCCCACGGTGAACGGTATTCTCAGCACACCTGCAACTTCCTTCACAAGATCTGCCAGGATTTTCCGTTTTTCATGCGATGCCGTTATATCAAGAAACACAAGCTCATCTGCGCCTTCCTCCTCATATCTGAGTGCCAGTTCAACGGCATCACCGGCATCACGGAGATTAACAAAATTGGTGCCCTTCACAACCCTGCCGTCTTTGATATCAAGACAGGGGATAATTCTTTTAGCCGGCAATTTTCACGAGCTCCTCAATCAGGATCCGTTTTTCGTAGAGGGCTTTGCCGGTGATAGCTGCATAAAGTCCTGCATCACGCAGCCTCTGCACCTCTTCAATTGACTGCACTCCGCCGCTGGCTATGAAATTCAGCCCGGGGAATTTCTCCTGCAGCGAGCGGTATAAATCGATATTGCTTCCTGCCAGCATTCCGTCGCGGCTGATATCAGTTACAAGAAAAGTATTGAGCCCCAGACCTGCGCAGTATTTAATATGATCTTCCACATGGAGATCGGTTTTCTCAGTCCATCCCTGAATTGAGATAAAACCGTTGAGAGTATCAGCAGCGGGAAGAATTTTTTCTGGCGTGGCAATTTTCACTATTTTTTCAAACAGCGCTTTATTCTTAACCGCAAGGGAGCCGATAATCAGCTTATCAATTCCGGTCTCAAGAATCTCTTCCGCAACTTCAAGATCCCTGATGCCGCCGCCGAACTGGATACGGAGATCAGTATTTTTCTTAATAAGTTTAAGCACCATTAAAGTGCTTATCTTACCTGATTTTGATCCTTCAAGATCAACAATATGAAGATTTTTGAAGCCGTAGGTCTGAAACTCGAGAGCCTGATCAACAGGGTCACTGTTGTACTGCTTCATTTTGGTGAAGTCACCTTTGGTTAAGCGGACAACCTTGCCGCTGATGATATCGATTGCCGGTATTACTAACATAATTCCATGAAATTTTTAAGTATCTGAATGCCGGCACTGCCTGATTTTTCGGGGTGAAACTGGACCCCGTAAAAGTTATTGATCCGGAGTGCGGCTGTGAATTCTGTTCCTGTACTGCAAAGAGCAGTGGTTATTTCCGAAACGGGCATATAATATGAATGCGCAAAATAAAAATACTGATCATTTTTCAGATTTTGAAATAATTTGCAGTTGTTGTTAATTTTTGTTTTGCACCAGCCCATATTCGGCACGGTCATTTTACTCTCATCAAACCGCTTTACAGGGGTGTTTGTCAGGCCGAGACAATGCGTGTCTCCTTCCTCAGAAAATGACCCCATAATCTGCATGCCCAGGCATATTCCAAGAAGGGGCACATCACAGGTTTTAATGAGAGATGTGATACCGCATTCTGCGAGCCTTTTCATGGCAAATGATGCCTCACCCACACCGGGGAGAATCAGTCTTCCGCACTTTGAAAGAACTTCAGGATCAGAAGATTTTACGATATCTTTTGTTATGTCTGAAAGAGCATTCATGACCGATGCTGTATTTCCCGCGCCGTAATCTATTACTCCTGTCATAGTGTTCCCTTTGTTGAGGGAAGCATACCCTGTGCCCTTGAATCTGTTCTCACCGCGTCATTTAGCGCTTTTGCAAACGCCTTAAAGATTGATTCCGTTTTATGGTGATCATTGCGGCCGGTGGTTTTGATATAAATGTTTGCTTTCATGCTTACCGAAAGGGCGCGGAAAAACTCTTCTGTCAGTTCTGTGGGAAAATCACCGACTTTCTCACGCGTGAACCTGCAGCTGAAATTCAGATAAGGCCTTCCGCCCAGATCAATTCCAAGTTCTGTGACACTGTCATCCATCGGGAGAAGAAAACCGTAACGCCGTATCCCTTTTTTATCACCAAGGGCAAGGAGGATTGCTTCACCGAGGGCAAGACCTGTATCCTCAATGGTGTGGTGCTCATCAACATGGAGATCGCCGTGTGCGCTGATCTTAAGGCTGATATTTCCATGCCTTGAAATCTGGTCAAGCATGTGGTCAAAGAATCCGATGCCGGTGCTGATCTCACTCACTCCGGGCGAATCGAGATTAACCTCAACACTGATATCCGTTTCTTTTGTGGTTCTTCTCACTGAAGCAGTACGCTCTGACTTTAAGGACGGCAAACTCTGCGCAAATGTGTAAAAGGAATATTCACTCTCAAGAGGGATGATTCTTGCTGATCCTTCTGAGATCAGAAGAAGTGAATCCTGTGCTTCAGGTTTATTCTCAGTGCCGGATTTTGCCGGTTCTGCCTTAATCACCTGATCAGTTCCGAAGGGGACCGACTCATTTTTCAGCAGGCCCATAATACCCTGGTTGTTGCCACGGTAAATTATCGTATAGCCTTTCTCCTCCAGTATCAGGCAAGAGCTCACGAAGTTTTTCTGAGCGGGTACACCATTCTCAGCAGAGATTCCGGTTATATCAATAATTGTCTGATTCATTTTCTTTCCGGTGCTCATAACTTTTTCAGAACCTCCTTCAGCTTTTGATTTTCTTCCGGTGATCCGACAGTTATTCTGAGGCAGTTCTCAAGTTTTGGCTGATTGCTCCGGTCTCTTATCACAATTCCGGCATCAATCAGGGCAGAAAAAATCTCTTTTGAGATTCTGCTTCTGATCAGGATGTAGTTTGCATCAGAGGGATAAACTTTTTCAATTACCGGGAGCGAACGCAGAAATTCAGAAAGAGAATTCCTTTCACTTGTAATCATGCTGACTGCTGATTCAAAGAAACCGGAGTCACTCATGGCTTCAAGCGCTGCCTGTGATGTCAGCGTATTTATATTGTATGGTGCCTTCACTTTAAACAGCAGATTAATTATCTCCTCAGCAGCAGCACAGTAACCGAGCCGGATTCCCGCAAGGCCCATAGCCTTAGAAAAGGTACGCATAATCACAAGGTTATTGTACTTTTCAAGCAGGGGGAGGAAAGTGTCGCGGGGGGTAAAATCAATATATGCCTCATCAATCACAACAATTGCATCAGTTGATGAAATTATCTGTTCAACCCGGTCTTTAGCGAGCAGGTTGCCTGTCGGATTATTTGGGGAGCATAAAAAAATCAGTTTTGTGTTAATGCCTGCAGCTTTAATGACTGCATCTGCATCGGGCTGGAAATCATCATCAGGCATCACATTTTTCACAGTCACGTCATTAAAATCTGCAGCCACGCGATACATTCCGTAAGTCGGTTCATTGATGATGATTTCATCTTTCCCGGGGTAACAAAAGATCCTTATCAGCAGATCAATAATTTCATCTGAGCCCACTCCGAAGAACAGCTTCTCAGGTCTTACCCCGAGTTTTTCTGAAACAGCTTTTCTGAGAGCGGTCTGTTTTGGGTCGGGATATCTGTTCAGTCCGTTAATCCCGTTAAGTGCCTGAACAGGAGGAAATGGATTCTCATTGGCGTCAAGCAGTATTCCGCCCGACCAGAGATCCCTTGCAGAGGAGTACGGCTTCATCTGAATTACATTTTTGCGGACGAGCCGGAGAATATCTTTCATATCACTGCTCCTTTTCTTAGTCTTACTGCAACCGCTTCCCTGTGAGCGGCAAGGCCTTCTGCTTCAGCAAGTGTCATAACCGCAGGGCCAAGTTTCATGAGTCCGTTCTCTGTTATCTGCTGAACTGTCATTGATTTCATGAATGATTCAACACTCACTCCGCCTGATACCCTTGCGTAGCCATAAGTCGGGAGAGAATGATTCGTACCCGATGCATAATCACCTGCACTTTCAGGGGTGAACTGCCCCAGAAAAACGGATCCCGCATTTTTGATATCATTCAGCAGGGCAGCAGGATCTTCAGTGTTTATTATAAGATGCTCAGGAGCATAGAGGTTTGCGAAGCTGACCGCAGTTTCATAATCGGGTGTAATGAGAACAAGAGATGACTCAATTGCCTTCTCTGCTATCTCTCTGCGGGGCAGCTTTTTGATCTGCTCTTTCAATTCCGAAAGCACCCGGTCTGCCGTCTGTTCAGATGCTGTTACCAGCACCACCTGTGAATCTGAGCCGTGCTCAGCCTGTGAAAGGAGATCTGCTGCAACGTACTGAGGGTCTGCATTTTCATCTGCAATGACGAGCAGCTCAGAGGGCCCGGCAGGCATATCAATGGCACATCCTGCCGGATCAGTGCTTACAAGCATTTTAGCTGCGGTCACATACTGATTGCCCGGGCCGAATATCTTGCTGACTTTCTTTATCTGCTCAGTTCCGAATGCAAGCGCGGCAATTGTGTGGGCACCGCCGGTTTTGTAAAATTCCTTAATTCCGCACAGTTTTGCGGTGAAGAGTATCACAGGGTCAATGATCCCGTTTTTTGCCGGGGAGGCCATCACGATTCTTTCACAACCTGCAATCACCGCAGGAATTCCAAGCATCAGAACTGTTGAGGGGAGAGGAGCCGTGCCGCCCGGAATATAAAGACCAACTTCCTCAATTGATCTCCATACCCTTGAGCAGTTTACACCGGGCATTGTTTCAAGGGAGTACCCTGCCGGTTTCTGTCTTGAGTGAAAGGAGTAAATATTGTTATAAGCTGTTTTAATAGCAGATTTAAGATCATCGCTGATCGCTTTTTCCGCCTCATCAAATTCAGCTTCAGTCACCATGAGGCTTTCACCATTCTTAATTTCACCAAATTTCACGCCATAGGCAGCAAGGGCAGTATCGCCGTTTGCGCGTAAATCAGATATTATATCCTGCACAACAGGATATACCCGGGCAAAATTAATTGAAGGCCGCACAGCCACCTTCCTGATTTCATCGGCGCTCAGTTTTTCATAATAGTATCGTTTCATGGTATCATACTCTCAATTGGTAATAACAATATACCCGATGCACCCGCATCTTTCAGCTTTTGGGCAAGTTCATAAAATCTCGCTTTTGGCACAACGGCATGCACGGCAACAAGTTCCGGATCTGCAAGCGGCATGACAGTAGGGCTTTTAAGAGAAGGAAGTTCAGCCATAATTTTATCAAGATTATTTTTAGGTGCATTCATCATAAGGTATCTTGATGATTTTGCCGTGAGAGCCGATTCTATCCTGGCGAGCAGATTTTCCATCAGATTTTTATCAATGCCGTTTTTTCTTCCTGTTACAAGCACTGCCTGACTCTCAAACACAGTGAATGATTTTTTCAGTTTATTCATTCTCAGGGTGTTGCCGGTGGAAACTATATCAAAGATGAGGTCAGCAATTCCGAGGCTGGGGGCAATTTCAACCGAACCGCTGAGTTCAACAATCTTTGCCTGAATTTTTTCCTGATCAAGGAAACGGGCGAGTATATTAGGGAATGAAGTGGCAATTGTTTTGCCGGCAAGGTCTTTTGCTTCGTTTATCTCAAGGGTTTCAGGGGCGGCAATCATCAGTCTGCATTTACCGAAACCGAGTTTTTTCAGAACAATGAGATCAGAGCCCTTTTCTGCTATCACATCTTCACCCACAATTCCGAGATCCGCAACGCCGTCCTGCACATACTCGGGTATATCATCATCCCTGAGAAAAATCACATCGAGGGGGAACCCCGCTGCTGATACACTCAGCCGCTCGGCATAGTTTTCAATTTCGACACCTGAGTTATTCAGCAGTTCAACTGCCTTTTCGGAGAGGCGTCCTTTTTTCTGTATCGCTAATCTTAAGTTTCCGTTATTTTTTAATGAGTATTCCATATCCGTACATAATAAATCATAAAAATCACCCGCATAACGGGAGTTATAAAAATGGGTTTAAACGATAAGTATGGGGAAATTATTTAAGGGCGGACTAAACGCCCCAATGGATATGGGTATGGTGGTGGGTAAGAGAAAAATTCTCTGAGTTTACTGAACGTGAAATCCGGCTGATGTTTTTAACCGTTATCATAATTTTTTCGTACACAAATATAAAAATTGTTTGCCATTAAAAAAATGTCATTAATTTTACGGAGACATTGAAATTTTATTATGTTAATAAAATCAAGGAAAATCCGGAAGTAATATGACCCAGCCAAGAAATCCGATATCATGGAACGAATGCTTCATGCAGATGGCTTATCTGATAGCAATGAGATCTAAAGATCCCAGCACTCAGGCAGGTGCGGTGATTGTGGATGAAAATAAAATAATTGTCGGACTTGGATACAACGGATTCCCGCGGGGGATAGATGACGGTCAGTTACCCTGGAACCGGCAGGGCACTCTTGCCGAAACAAAATATGCCTATGTTGTTCACGCCGAAGAAAATGCGATATATAACGCAAACAAATCGGTTCACGGCTGTACGCTCTACTGCACACTTTTCCCATGCAATGAATGCACTAAAACAATAATTCAGAACGGCATTAAAAAGATTTATTACGCATCTGATAAGTATCATGATGAGGAAATCTGGGTGGCATCAAGAAAGCTGCTTGATCTGGCGGGGATAGAATATGAGCAGTATAAGCCGGAGTTCACTCTGAACCTCGGGTAAACCCCGGCCTTAAAAATCAGGGCATTTCAACCCATTTGTCATCTTCTCTGATCAGCCCGATAAGCTCATCAACGGCTGATTCAGTGGGGACATTCCTTTTTATTATCTCCTTGCCACGGTAGAGCGTGATTCTGCCGGGACCCGAGCCCACGTACCCGTAATCAGCATCGGCCATTTCGCCGGGGCCGTTCACAATGCAGCCCATGATCGCAATCTTCACCCCTTTCAGGTGGTATGTGCGCTTTCTGATCATTTCTGTGGTTTCCTGGAGGTCAAAAAGAGTTCTTCCGCAAGAGGGGCAGGCTATATATTCGGTCTTGGATATCCTTACTCTGGCTGCCTGAAGAAGCCCGAAAATCACCCTGTTCACATCTTCATTCGTGATAAGCGAAGGGTTGTTAACCTGAGCCCATACCCCGTCACCAAGGCCGTCAATAAGCAGTCCGCACAAATCGGTTGAGGCGTAAAGGGTGAATTCCTCAACTGAGAGATAATCATACTTTCTCTTTATGATTACAGGATTTTCTATACCGTTGTTAATCAGCTCTGCAAAAGCCCTTCTCTGCTCCGCCATTCCGTGCAGATTGGTTGTCTCAAGAACAAGAATGGTCATTTTATCTGATTTCAATGCCTGAATCATATCACCGTTCAGGTCATTCATGCCAAGGCTGAGGAATCCGAACAGTGCTTCACTCTTTCCGCTGAGATAGAATTCCGGCGCAACAAGAGGATAGGCTCTTTCCTTGTTTGCAAGCGCTTTCCATGTCTCATAATTATAAATGCCTCTCATTCCGTGGGGAAGATCAAAAGCAGGGGTGTGATTGCCGAGGAACACGTAATCAGCAGCGGCATCACTCATGTTCCATTTGTCGGTTTCTGCGTTATAGTCATAACCAACCGCAAGGAGGTCCTCAGGTTTCTGAAGGCCGCTGTGTGAGTAATCAGCCACAACAACCGGCACATTACCGGCGCCCAGGTTAAGCAGTTCAAATGAATTTCTTCTTGTATAAGCAAACGGATCAATGGGGTAATCTTCAATTTCTTTCACCGGGGCGTGCTTTTCTCTTCCCTCATATCTTTTGGCGAGGGAGATTGCCACCGGTGCCTCAAATTCGGGATCCTCGGTTAAAGAAACGCGTATCGTGTCACCAATGCCGTCTTCAAGCAGAGTGCCTATTCCGGCAGCAGATTTGATTCTGCCATCTTCTCCGCCGCCTGCTTCTGTCACACCAAGGTGGAGAGGGTAATTCATTCCTTCTGCTTCCATTTTGTTAATGAGCAGCCTGTAAGCCTGAACCATCACCTGCGGATTGCTTGATTTCATGGAGAGAACTATATTATGATAGTTTTCATCAACACAGATACGGAGAAATTCAAGCGCCGACTCAACCATTCCGAGAGGAGTATCACCGAACCGGCTCATTATCCTGTCAGAAAGGGAACCGTGGTTTGTCCCGATTCTCATTGCCGTGCCGTACTCCTTGCAGATTTTTACAAGAGGAGTGAATCTCTCCCTGATTCTCTCTATCTCTTTCTGATATTCATTATCAGTGTACTCAAGCACCTGGAATTTCTTTTTGTCGATATAATTTCCGGGATTCACCCTCACTTTTTCGACAATCCTTGCAGCGAGTTCTGCGGCATTGGGGGTGAAATGGATATCTGCGATGAGGGGGACGTCATAACCCCTCTTTTTAAGCTCCTGTTTGATAACCCTCAGATTCTCTGCCTCTTTAAGGCTGGGGGCAGTGATTCTGACATACTCGCAGCCGGCATTAACCATTCTGATTGTCTGCTCAACAGTTCCGGTAGTATCCATAGTGTCGGTAGTGGTCATTGACTGGATCCGGATGGGATTATTTCCGCCAAGGGCAATATCGCCAATGAAAACTTCACGGGTTTTATATCTTGAATATTTTGTAACAGAATTGCAGTATCTTTTTATTTCGGCAATTTTTAATTCGGGATTCATAAAATTATTTTCCGGGGTTTAATATCGTGTCAATTTTTTGCGCAAAGAGCTGTGCAAATGTATAATCGGCTGCTGTGAGGATGTTCCCATCGCGGTGAACACCTGTATCATTTAAAACGCTGCAGTATTTTGTAAGTTCCACTTTAACGGAATTGTGGCATACTGCGGATCTCCCTGAGAGGACTCCTGCAAGACCCGCCAGCAGCGGTGCGGCGCAAATGGCGGCAATAAGCCTGCCCTGTTCATAAAATGCCCTGATCTTTCTGAACAGCACCTCATTCTGCCTGTAATCAGAGATACCGCTGCCGCCTGCAAGTATTATTGCAGAAAAACTGCCGGGATTTATGTTTGCAAGTCTTATATCACTTTTTACCCTTCTGCCTTTATCTGAGACACAGAGGGATACCTCATCTGAGGTTACAAAAACATTATAACCGCGGCCCGCGAGGTGATTTTTTACCGTGATATATTCTGAATCGCTGAAATTACTCCGCGCAATAAACAGCAGCACCGATTTTTTTGTTAAAGGGGAAAGCATCTGAAAAATTTATTCGGTAATTTTGAACTTCAAATATAAGAAAATGTAAATCAGGCAGGAATATTTTCCTGAGCGGGCATACGGAAGAAAAGAATGAGATTATCCAGAGAAAAGATTGACGAGATTCTGCAGAACGTAAATATAGTGGACGTGATCTCCAAGTATGTGCGGCTCAAAAAATCAGGAGCAAATTATAAAGGGGTCTGCCCTTTCCATTCAGAGAAAACCCCGTCGTTCATGGTCTCCCCCTCAAAGCAGATTTACCACTGTTTCGGGTGTCATAACGGAGGTAACGCAGCCGGCTTTCTGATGGAGTTTCACAAGATCACCTTCCCCGAGGCGATGAAGGAACTCGCCGCAGAGCTTGGGATATCGATTGACCTTGAAGATGTTAAGTCGTATGACAAATCTGATGAGTATGAACCGCTTTATGATCTTTCGGCAAAGACGGCGCAGTTCTTCATGGAAAGTCTCGATAAAAACCCCGCCGCAAGGATCGCTGTGGAATATCTGCAGGGCCGACGGATAAATCAGGCCTCCGTGAAATCGTTCATGATCGGGTATTCACCCGGAAATAACACCCTGATCGATTTTTACCGGAAAAACAACTTAAGCATCGATACCGCAGTTGAGCTCGGGATTCTTGGCAAAAGCGAAAGCGGCTCCCTCTTTGAGAGGTTTGCCGGCCGGCTGATGTTTCCTGTGTTTTCACCTTCCGGAAGAATCATTGCATTCGGCGGAAGAATTCTTTAGGAAAACAAGAATGTGGGGAAATACGTCAATTCG
>JABWCA010000051.1 GCA_013359345.1 Ignavibacteriaceae bacterium | reverse complement strand
CAACTCCCGCACCTGTCACGGCCTCAATTCTTCTTACACCGCTGGCTATTGAAGACTCGCTGATGATCTTGAAGATCCCGATCTCTGCAGAGTTTTTAACGTGTGTTCCGCCGCAGAATTCCATTGAGTAATCACCAAACTGAACCACATTCACAAAATCACCGTATTTATCGCCGAAGAACATAAGCGCGCCCATCTTCTGAGCTTTTTCAATAGGCACATTTCTGTGATGCATGAGAGGCACATTTTTCCTGAGCTCTTCATTTACAATTATTTCGATCTCTCTCAGTTCCTCAGGGGTTACTTTCTGGTAGTGAGTGAAGTCAAATCTGAGACGGTCAGGCCCGACATAAGAACCGGACTGCTGAACGTGTGTGCCAAGAACTTTGCGGAGTGCTGAGTGCATGAAATGGGTGGCACTGTGATTACGCATAATATCCATTCTTCTGCGGTAATCTATTACTGCCTCAACCTCCATACCCGTACTGAGGGTTGACTGTGCCGGATTTTCAAGAACGTGAACTGTCTGACCTTCAACCTTGAAAACATCGGGGACAAAAAGCTTTGTATCGCCGGCTTTTATTATACCGGTATCATCAATCTGACCGCCTGCTTCAACGTAAAAAGGAGTTTTATCGAGAATCACGAGGTCAACATTATCCTCTTTTTTGTAACCGATAATTCTTCCTTTGAGTGAATAATCATCATAACCGGCAAATTTTGACTCCCCGCCCTCCTCAGTGATGAACTGATCAAGGCCTGCGGGGATAACAGCAACTCCGGCAAATTTGCTTTTCGAGGCTTCGCGCGCACGTTCACGCTGCTCATGCATAAGATTCTCAAAGCCTTTTTCATCAAGCTCAAAGCCGTTTTCAGCGGCAAGAATTCTGGTTAAATCAAGGGGGAAGCCGAAAGTGTCATAGAGCTTAAAGCTGTTTTCACCCGAGAAGACTTTAACTCCGCCGGCACGCATCTCTGAGGCAACTGCTTCAAAGAGTTCAAGTCCGCGGTCAAGAGTTTTGTTGAAATGATCTTCTTCTATCTTTATAATCTTTTTGATGTAGTCGGCTTTGGCAACAATTTCAGGAAAAACATGACCCATCTGTTCAGTAAGAGTATCAACCAGCTTGAAAAGAAAAGGTTCTTTCAGGTTGAGTTTTCTGCCGTAGCGTGATGCTCTTCTTAATATTCTTCTGAGAACATAACCGCGTCCTTCATTTCCGGGGACCGCGCCGTCACCTATTGCAAAAGTAAGGGTTCTGATATGATCAGCAATAACCCTGATTGGTATTATATCATTTGTATCGGTATAGTCAGCACCTGAGATCTCTTCAATTTTTCTGATGAGAGGTCTGAAGATATCTGTATCATAGTTTGAAGCCTTGCCCTGAATTACAGCGCAGAGTCTTTCAAAACCCATTCCGGTATCAACGTGAGTGGCAGGAAGATTATGCAGTACTCCGTTTTCATCACGGTTGAACTGAATGAATACAAGATTCCAGATTTCGATGCAATCAGGTCTGCCGGCGTTAACATATTCAGGATTGTCATAATCATCAGAGATATTTATATGAATTTCGGAACAGGGTCCGCAGGGTCCGGTATCACCCATTTCCCAGAAATTATCTTTTTCGTCAAATTTAAGGATATGATCGGGATTGATATCAGTATGATTCTTCCAGATTTCAAGAGCTTCATCATCTGTACGGTAAACAGTAACCCATAGTCTTTCCTTGGGAAGGCTGTACCTTTCGGTAAGGAGTTCCCAGGCCCACATGATCGCTTCTTTTTTGTAGTAATCACCGAAAGACCAGTTGCCGAGCATCTCAAAAAAGGTATGATGGTAAGTGTCATGACCAACTTCTTCAAGGTCATTGTGCTTGCCTGATACCCTTATGCATTTCTGTGTATCGGCTGCTCTTGTATATTCTCTTCTGCCTGTGCCAAGAAACACATCCTTGAACTGGTTCATGCCCGCATTTGCGAAAAGGAGTGTGGGATCATCATAGGGCACCACAGGCGAGCTGTGAACTATTTTGTGCTGTTTTTCCTCAAAAAAATCTAAAAACTTTTGTCTTATCTCTGCGGATGTCATATCTGCCTTTTTATTAGAAAAATTTAACTTTTGTTGTTCCTGAAGCTTTAGCTTCAGAAGCCTTGTCTTTTATCTCAAGTTTTACCGTATATTCACCTTTTACAGGGTTCATAACGACAATCTGTGACTCTACACGAAGGTCTGTGATCTTTTCTGCATTTTTCCCTGAAAGACTGCCTTCTGCATTCCCGGCCTTTCCGCCATCGGGATCTGTCACTTCAACCGTGTAGTTGAAATCGTACTTATACTCCTTGTTTTCTTCGGTTTGTGTGAACCCCTTTACGTAACCATTCACGTTAAGCTCAAACTCGGTTGAATCAGAGAGCATTAGCGGGAATGCCTCAATCTGATAAACTTCCGGTTTAACTTCTTCCTTCTTTCCGCAGCCGGCTGCCAGCATGGCAATCAAAGGAATTAAATATAATATCTTTTTCATATTGTCTCCGTTATTTCAGATTACTGATAAGGGATTTTGTAATTGCAGACAAGTGATTCCGGGTATCAATTAATCCTGAATCCATTAACTAAAAGAAGCCGCCAATCAGTGATGGGCGGCTTCCTTTAAGAATTATTTATCCGGTATTAACCGTTTTTACGCATGAAATCGTTCATAAATGATACGAGTTCTTCAACACCTTTCAGCGGGAAGGCATTATAGATTGAAGCTCTGAGTCCGCCTACAGATCTGTGTCCTTTCAATCCGTCAAATCCTGCTGCAGTAGCCTCAGAAATGAGTTTTTTCTCAAGTTCTTCGCTGGGGAGTCTGAATGTGATATTCATGAGTGAACGGCTATCGGTGGTTGCGTGACCTTTGAAGAATCCGCTGCTTTCGTCAATGCACTTATAAAGCAGGCCTGCTTTTTTCTTATTGAGTTCATACATTGCATCAAGACCGCCAATGCTGAGTAGGTATTTTGCCACAAGGTCAATAATATAGATTCCGAATGTATTGGGAGTGTTATACAGAGAATCATTTTCAGCATGTGTTTTATAGTTCAGCATTGTATGAAGAGACTCAGGTGACCTCTCAAGCATATCTTTTCTGATAATGGTAAGAACAACGCCTGAAGGACCGATATTCTTCTGGGCACCGGCATAAATCATCGCATATTTTGACACATCAATTTTTTTGTGGAGAATATCTGAAGAAGCATCGCAGATAAGCGGCACACTGCCCACTTCAGGTTCTGTATGGAACTGTGTTCCGAAGATGGTGTTGTTTGAAGTGAAGTGCACATATGCTGCTTCGGGATCAAGTTTAAGTTCTGACTGAGCCGGAATTCTTGTGAAGTTTTCTGCTTCGGTTGAAGCGGCAATATTTACAGTACCAACTCTTTTGGCTTCTTTAACGGCTTTCTTTGACCATGTGCCGGTTACAATATAATCCGCCTTGTTAACAGGGGGCATAAGGTTCATCGGGACCATCGAAAACTGTAAGCTGGCACCACCCTGAAGGAAGAGGATGTGATAATCATCAGAAATGCCGAGGAGTTTTTTAAGTCCGTCTTTTGCTGAAGCATGAATAGCGTCAAAAGTTTTTGATCTGTGGCTGATTTCAAGAATTGACATTCCCACTCCCGGAAGAGTGAAGAAGTCTTTCTGGGCCTGCAGCAGCACTTCTTCAGGAAGGATAGCAGGGCCCGCGCTAAAATTAAAAATTCGTTTTTCCATTTCGATTCCTTAGATTAGGTGTGTTAATAAACCATCGCGTAATTTGGGCTCAAACCAGGTTGATTTGGGCGGCATTATCTCGCCGGCATCTGAAATGTTCATGAGATCATCAAGAGAAACCGGATAAAGTGAGAATGCAACGGCAAACTTTCCGGAGTCAACCAGTTTTTCAAGTTCTGCCATTCCTCTGATTCCTCCCACGAAATCGATGCGCTTGTTTGTTCTCGGGTCATCTATTCCGAGTACCGGATTAAGAAGGAAATTCTGAAGTACAGACACATCAAGTGAATCACCCACCGATTCTGCGCCTTCAATTTTGCCATCCCTGATATGTTTTGAAGAAAGTTTCAGTGAATACCATGTTTTGTCAAGGTACATACCATAGGTTCTCGGAGCAGCGGGTTTCTTTTCTGCTGAGGGAGTGACTTCAAAATCTTCAGCGATTCTTTTCAGGAATTCATCTTTTGAAAGACCGTTGAGGTCATGAATCACTCTGTTGTAATCAAGAATCTTAAGTTCTTCGGCAGGGAAAAGCACTGCAATAAAATAGTTGTATTCTTCAGAGCCGTTATGGGCAGGATTATTATCTTTTCTTACCGCTCTTGCTCTTGAAGCAGAAGCAGCACGGTGATGTCCGTCTGCAATATAAAGGTTCTGCACACCGGCTATTTCATTTATGATTATTTTATTAAACTCAGATTTCACCCTCCAGACCTGATGTCTTATTCCGTCACCGGGGGTGATATCATAAAGGGGTTCATCTTTTTTAACTTCAGCAACAACATCATTAACCGACTTAACTCCTTTATAAGTAAGGAATACAACTCCGGTCTGAGCACCTGTGGTAACAATATGATTTGTTCTGTCGTCTTCTTTTACTTTTCTTGTTTTTTCATGTTTAAGTATAATGTTATTATCATAGTCATCAACAGAGAATGTGGCGCATATACCATTCTGGGTTCTGCCGTCCATTGTGAGACTGTAAACATAAAAAGAAGGTTCTGATTCAGTGATAAGGGGAGCTTCTGAAATTATCCTGTTCAGATTTTCTTTTGCCCTTGTGTAAATATCAGGATCATAGGGATTTTTGTCTGAAGCAAATTCAATTTCAGAACGGGTGATTCTTAAGAAACTAAGATTATTTCCGGAGGCAAGCTCTGCAGCCTCTTCGGTATTGACAACATCATAAGGAACACTCGCAACCCTGAGAGCAACTTCGGGTGAGGGTCTGAGTGCGTTAAAGGGTCTGATAACAGCCATTTTTCAACCTGTAAAATTTATAAAATTCGGCATATACAAAAATCGAAAAAAATGGCTTAAATAGCTAATAACATCGGGTATGAGGAGTAATTATCTCACAGATAATATGAAGAGTCTGTTATTATAATGAACATCAGGCAGATATATTCATGCAAAGAGGTTGATGCAGGTCAAATCAGACCAAAAAGTTCGTAAAGAAACGGCTAATTAATTGCACAATTGATTATTTATTGATAACTTTCCTGTTATGAAAATTTTTAAACTCTGTTATAAAATTGATAACACATTCATCTCTGCAAACAATTCTCTCTGCCAGATTTATGAATTTCAAGTTTCAATATTTCAATCTGAGCGCTTAAAAAACAGATGATTAAAGGACTGTTTCTATATCTTCGTTCGCTTAAAAGCAGGCATATCATTTTTATTGATCTGATATTATTTCTTGTTACGCCTACCATAGCTTTTTTGTTAAGATTTGATGGTGAACTGCCATTCTCAACTAATGTAGTGCATTCACTTATTCTGATATCTGTTCTGTTCACTGCAATTAAGATGGCAACGTTTCAATATTTCGGACTTTACAAACGCTACTGGAATTCTGCCGGCATGAGTGACCTTACAGAAGTGATCATCAGCGGTTCAATAGCTGTTTCCGTTCAGTTCATACTTTTTGTTTTCCTTAAAAGTTATTTTTCATCAGTAAGTGTTCTTCCCCTCACTCTGCCTCTTCTTGACGCCCTCGTTTCATTCTTTTTTGTTCTTCTCTCAAGATTCGGAATCAGAGTGCTTGAGAAGATTGACCAGAAGTATGCAGCGTCAGATTATCTTAAAACCCCGGTAATAATTATCGGTGCAGGATACGCTGGCACGGCATTTCTTGAAGAAATACTAAGAAACCAAAAGCTCAAAATGTTTCCCGCTGGGTTTCTTGATGATGATGATAAAAAACAAAACATTAAAATAAGGGGGATAGAGGTCCTTGGCAGGATTAAGGAATTAGAGAAAGTTGTAAAAGAAACAAATGTTGCCAAGGTGATAATTGCCATGCCGGAAGCAACCGGGAAACTTATAAGAGAAATCAATGAGATTTGTGAAAGAATTGGCATTGAGGTAAGCACGCTTCCCGGTTATGAGGAGTTGCTGAGTGACGAGAGAAGATTAAGCAGCACAAGAAAAATTCAGATAGAGGATCTGCTGCGCAGAGATCCTGTGGTCATTAACACAGATGACGTTAAAAGTTTTATTCAGAATAAAACAGTTCTTATTACCGGTGGCGGAGGATCTATTGGCAGTGAGATCTGCAGACAGGTGCTCTCGTTTGAGCCTTCTAAAGTAGTAGTGCTTGGTCGCGGAGAGAATTCCGTTTTTGATATTGAACAGGAATTGCTGCTGATGGTGCTTAATCGCCCTGATCAGTCGTTGAAACCCCTGATAATCCCTAAAATAATGGATATCAGAAATTATGAAGGGATGAATAAAATTTTCAGGGATCTGAGACCCGATATTGTTTTTCATGCCGCTGCCCATAAGCACGTTCCCCTCATGGAGTTCCACCCTGATGAAGTAATGTCTAACAACGTAATGGGCACCTACAACGTACTGAAATGTGCCGAACAGAACGGGACCTCCAATTTTGTGTTTATCTCTTCTGATAAAGCCGTTAATCCTACAAGCTTAATGGGGGCAAGTAAAAATCTTGCGGAACTGATTGTTGATAAATTTGCATTAAACTCAAGATTAAACTGCTGTTCAGTCAGGTTTGGTAATGTTCTGGGGAGCCGGGGCAGCGTGCTGAACACATTCAAAAAGCAGATTGAATTTGGAGGACCCATTACAATTACGCATCCGGATATGAGGCGTTATTTTATGACTATTTCTGAGGCAGTGCAACTGGTGCTGCAGGCATCAGTTTTAAGCAGAGGCGGTGAAATATTTGTACTTGATATGGGACAGCCAATAAGAATTGTTGACCTTGCCAGAGATCTGATAAAACTTTCAGGATTAACCGAAGGTGATGATATCCAGATAAAATATACAGGCCTGCGTCCCGGTGAAAAGCTGTATGAAGAACTTTATCTTGAAGAGGATGCTTATTCAGGCACAAAACATAATAAAATCTTTTCCGTAAGACGCAGCGGAAATCTGAATGGCTATAATATCGATGAATTTATTAACGCACTTCATCATTCCGCAAATCAAAAAAATATTGATGAACTTAAATCATTTGTCAAGCATTATATCCCGGAATATGCCTGGGATGGGAAAGCTGAATCAGTAGCCTGACATAACTCTTTTAAGAGAACCCCTGTATCTGCCGGCAATTATTTACTTAACATTCATTCTAATTTCAGAAATATGCACAATACTGAGCTTCAATCAATTAAAATAAATAAATTTATTCCCTTTGCCGTTCCTGATGTCGGAATGGATGAGAAAAATGAAATTCTTGATACAATAGATTCGGGTTGGCTCTCCACAGGACCAAAGACTTTTCTTTTTGAAGAAAAAGTTAAGGAATATTTGGGTGATCCCGAACTTGAGGTGATCCCGATCAGCTCTTGCACCGCCGGACTCCACGTTCAGCTGCTTGCAGCAGGAGTAGGACATGGCGATGAAGTTATCACCACACCCTTAACATTCTGTGCAACAATTAATACTATTCTTTATGCGGGTGCCAAACCTGTACTTGTTGACATTGACCCTGTTACCTTCTCAATTGATCTCAATAAACTTGAATCTGTGATCACACCCAGGACCAAAGCCGTGGTACCCGTCTATTATGCCGGTCAGGCAATAGACCATGATTCTCTTAAAGCAATCACTGATAAATATGGAATTTACATACTTGCAGATGCTGCCCATGCAATGGGTGCAAAATATAAAGAGAAGTTCTGCGGAACATATGAAGACGCGGCATCATTCAGCTTTTATGCCACAAAAAACTTCACTACCGGTGAAGGCGGCCTTATAACTACAAAAAATAAGGACTGGTCAGCCAGAATGAGAAGAATGCTCTCTAACGGAATTAATAAAGATGCCTGGATGAGGTATTCCGAAAATGGGACATGGTACTATGAGGTCTCTATGCTCGGTTACAAATATAATTTCACTGACATTCAGGCGGCATTCGGGCTGCATCAGTTGAAGAAAATAGATGACTTTAACAGACTAAGACGAGAATTATCCGCTGTTTACGATGCGGAGCTCCAAGGTCTGGAATATCTTAAAACACCTTCCGAAATAAAAGATGTATATCATATCAAACATCTTTATCCTATCGTTCTGAACACAGATAAACTGAAGATAAGCAGAGAAACAGTGATCTCCAGGCTAAAGGAGAGGAACATCGGATGCTCAGTGCATTATGTTCCTATCAACTTCCATCCCTATTACCGTGAGTCTCTTGGAATTAATCCGGGTGATTTTCCGGTATCAGATGGTATCTATAAAGGACTTATTTCGCTGCCATTGTACACGAAACTTGATCCGGAAATGTTAAAGAAAATTTCTGCCAATCTCCGGGAAATATGCGAGACTAATTTAGCATAATTGCATAAGGGGTTTCCGGAACAATAATCTGTGACTGATTTGATCCCGGAGCAGGATTTATTTTATCTTACCCGGACTGTCTCTTCATAAAAGTTTTCTGATCAAAACAGAAGATATTGGGTGCAATTTTTGTTCGTTATGCCGGCAGATAACGTTTCTTTATTACAGCCGGCCCCAAATAATGAAACATTTTTGTTCATTATACGTTATATATTAAGAAGCATAAAAAATTATTTAAAATTCCGGAGGAACCGTGCGTAAGTTAATGTCTTTTGTATTAACTGCATTTTTTGCCCTGGGGCTGTCAAATTTAAGCCAGGCATCCGATTTAAAAACCGGCAGGCAGAATGATGATCCCAAAAAGGTGGAAAACTTTTCATTGCCTGATATAAACGGCAAAACTCATTCTCTCAGTGAGTACAGCGGCTCAAAGGCCATTGTTTTAATGTTCATCTCAACAGAGTGTCCTGTATCTAATGCATATAATGACAGAATGGTCCAGCTTACCAAAGATTACAAAGATAAAGGCATTACTTTTATCGGGATTAATTCAAATAAGGCTGAAAGCGTTGCCGATATAAAGCAGCATGCTGCAGATCATAAATTTGATTTCACAATTCTTAAAGATGACAAAAATATAATAGCTGATAAATTAGATGCATCGGTAACACCTGAAGTATATGTTTTAAATGGCTCACTGGATCTTCTTTATCACGGACGCATAGATGACAGCCGGAGAGTAAATGAAGTTAAAACAAATGACCTGAGATCTGCGCTTGATGAAATTCTGGGCGGCAAAAAAGTTACCAACCCCAAAACGAAAGCCTTTGGCTGCACGATCAAGAGGGTTGACTGATGATCAGAATAATTCCTGTTATTCTGATTCTGACTTTCCTGATTACCCGTGAGATCACCCCGCAAATCAGTGTTCAGACAGCTGATGAACAACAGATCAGCAAAATTATCAGTGAAAGGGGAGGGAAGTTTCTTCTGCTGAACTTCTGGGCAACCTGGTGTGCACCGTGCCGCGAGGAATTCCCTGATCTCCAGAAACTTCATGAAAGTTATCTGGAAAAAGGACTTGAAGTGATAGGTCTGAGCGTAGATTACCCCGATGAAACAGAGTCAAAAATAAAACCATTTCTGAAAAAAGCGGGGAGCACTTTCCCGGTGTTTGTTCAGGATGTGAATAATGACGAAAAACTGATCAATATGATAGATCCCGAATGGAACGGTGCTGTTCCTTTAACTGTGATCTATGATGCCAATGGTAATAAACTGGAAATTATTGAAGGTAAAAAATCTTATTCAGAGTTCGAGAAGATTTTAAGTAAGCATCTGCCTTTAGCTGAATAGGCAGATGCTTTAATTTAATTGAACTGCCTGCCAAGAACCGATAAAATTCCTTTTATCTCATCTATAAGTTTAGTGTACTGATCAGGCAGAAGAGCCTGCGGCCCGTCTGAAAGGGCATGAACAGGATCATGATGCACTTCAAGCATAAGTCCCTGTGCACCGGCTGCAACTGCAGCTCTGGCGATGGGTGATACGAAATCTCTGAATCCTGATGCATGTGAGGGGTCTGCTATTACCGGAAGGTGCGACTTTTTATGTATCACCGGAATAGCTGAAATATCAAATGTGTTACGGGTTGAATTTTCAAAAGTTCTGATTCCGCGTTCACAAAGTATCACTCTGGAATTTCCGCCTGCCAAAATATACTCTGCAGACATAAGAAACTCTTCTATAGTGGCTGCAAATGACCTTTTAAGAAGTACAGGCTTCTCAATTTTACCCAGCTCCTTTAACAGCGGGTAATTGTACATATTCCTTGCCCCCACCTGAAAGATGTCAGTATATTCAGAAATCATCCCTATCTGTGAACTTTCGAGAATCTCGGTAACAACATAAAGCCCGAAATAATCTGCTGCCTTGCGGATCAGTCTGAGCCCCTCTTTTCCGAGCCCCTGAAATGAATAAGGTGAAGTTCTGGGTTTGAAGGCGCCGCCTCTCAGAACTCTTGCGCCTGAAGCAGCAATTTTTTCTGCGATTGTGTAAATCTGTTTTTCATTTTCAATTGCGCAAGGACCCGCAAACATCACAAATTTTTCACCGCCGATATCGAGTCCCGGCAGCTTGACAATTGTATCGTCCTGTCTGAAATCCCTGCTTGCAAAAATATAAGGGTCAGAAACCTTAAATACTTTGGATACACCTTCAATGAGTGAAAACTGTTTGATATCAGCGTCACCGTTCAGGCCGCTTACGCCAAGAATAGTATTAGTCTGGGTGGCAGATTTCTGCACGGCATAGCCAAGGTCTTCAATGGTTTTGATCACCTGTTCAACGCGCCAGTCATTAGAGTTCATTTCAATTAGTAAAACCATTTTTGCTGACTCCTAATGGCTGAAGATTTTTTCGCCCGCGTTAACGGCAATGTCAAGGTAGTCCTCTTTTAACGGAATGGCGCATGAATATTCTGCGCTGTATGCACAATAGGGATTATATGCAAGATTAAAATCTATAGTATACATGTGGTCTTTATCATTATCGTATTCAAAATCAAGGTATCTGCCTACTCTGTAAGTTTCTTTTCCGGTTGTTTTATCAGTAAACCAGATGCTGAAATACTCTGAACCTGATCTGGAGGTTCCTTTATATACACTTACCTTGTATTCTTTATCTCTGTAATCAATTAAAACATAACCAAATCTTAAAACTTTTCGTTCCTCTCCCTTTGTGCCATAAACAGTTACCTGCTCTTTCGTTTCATATTCAAAAAGTTTTGAGATGAATACAAGTTCCTTATTGAAATCATAATATTTCAGCGGTTCAAAGACGGCATTTGTATCTCTGCTGAACGGTGAATCAGGAGAATCTTTCATGAATGAATCTTTTTCGGCTCTGCCATTCATTACTTTGGTGATATACTCCTGAGAGATATCCGGCTTCTGAGTGCAGCCATGAAATATCAGAAGTGTCAGGAAAAGGAAAACAGTCTTTTTCAAAAGAGCGTAATACTCCATAATAATAATTATTTAAGGCGACTAATTTAAGAATATTTGAAATCAAATTAAACCTGCACGCAATTGCTTCTCAGATATATTAAGCTTTATTGCTTTACTGAAAGGAATTTCAAAGCAGGAAAATGAGTGCCGGATATCAGTTCAGTCTTTAAGCCGCTTTTTCAGTTCATCAAGTTTATTAAGTGCCTGAATGGGAGTAAGTTCATTAGTGTTGATTTCTTCAAGCTCCTTACGGATTTTATCATCAACAACTTCAAAAAGATTATACTGAAAAACCTCCTCATCCTTCTTCTTCCGGGCAAGTTTTTTATCAGCAGGTGTAAGCTCCTTGCTCTCCAGATTAAGGAGTATCTCCTTAGCCCGGTCTGTTACAAATTTTGGCAGCCCCGCCATCTGTGCAACCTGAATGCCATAGCTGTGATCAGCCTTGCCGGGTGTAACCTTGTGAAGGAATATAACCTTGTCTTCAATTTCCCTTACCATGACCCTGTAATTGGTTATTCTGGGGTAGAGCTCTGAAAGCTCATTCAGTTCATGGTAATGTGTGGCAAAAATTGTTTTTGCCGAAGTCTGCGGATTCTGATGCAGATATTCGGTGATCGACCATGCTATTGAAATTCCGTCAAAAGTGCTTGTGCCTCTGCCTATTTCATCAAGAAGGATCAGGCTCTGTGATGTTGCATTGTTAAGAATGTTTGCAGCTTCCTGCATCTCAACGAGAAAGGTGCTTTCTCCCGCAGTGATATTATCGCTTGCTCCCACACGGGTGAAGATCCGGTCAACAACTCCTATCACTGCTCTTTTTGCGGGAATAAATGACCCTATCTGTGCCAGCAGAACCAGCAGACCTGCCTGCCTGAGGAACACCGATTTACCTGCCATGTTAGGTCCCGTGAGAATGATAATCTGATTTGACTGATTATCGAGGAAGATATCATTGGGAGTGAATTTTTCCCCGGGAGGGAGTATCCTCTCAACCACAGGATGCCGCCCCTCGGTAATCTCTATTTTTGTTTCCTCATTTATTTCAGGTCTGGAATAACCGTAATCAGCTGCACAATCAGCCAGTGAGAGAAGGCAATCAAGCATTGCAATATTTCTTGCGGTGTTTTGTATCTGATCAATAAACCCTGCAACAAAAAGTCTCAGATCATTAAAGAGCTGTGATTCAAGCTCGTAAATTTTTTCTTCGGCATGAAGTATTTTCTCTTCAAAATCCTTAAGATCAGGGGTGATAAATCTTTCTGCATTTACAAGGGTTTGTTTTCTTATATAATCATCAGGAATTTTATCTTTGTGGGCATTAGTGATTTCTATATAATATCCGAAAACCCTGTTGTAACTGATCTTAAGTGAAGTGATTCCGGTTCTTTCTCTTTCCCTGATCTGAAGATTTGAAAGCCATTCCTTTGCGTTGAACTGCAGATCCCGCAGTTCATCAAGTTCAATAGAATAACCTGACCTTATTATTCCCCCCTCGGCAAGGTTCATGGGAGGAGTATCAACAAGCGCCTCTTTAATTTTACCTGAGACCTCAGTAAGAGATGATAACCCGCGGTTCAGAGCAGAAAGGGTTTCATTGCCGAGCTGATCAATAACAGTATTGATTCCCGGAATCTTCTCAAGTGAAAATCGTAATGCTGAAATTTCTCTCGGATTTGCCCTGCCCGTACAGATTCTGGAAATAAGCCGTTCCAGATCACCGATCCCTGAAAGAGAATCACGAAGAGAATTGCGTTTATCCTTATGCCTGAACAGCTCCTCAACTGCGTTCTGTCTTGCCCTTATTGCCGTAATTTTTTTTAACGGCGCAATAATCCATTTTTTTAACATTCTGCCGCCCATAGGGGTGCTGGTCTTATCCAGAATCTCAAAAAGCGAGCCGTCTTTACCGCCGTCATTCATTGAAAATGTTATCTCGAGATTTCTCCTGGTTGAGGGATCAAGATACATATAATCTGACCGGTTATAGATTGAGATGCTTCTGAGATGGGGCAGAGTTGATTTCTGGGTCTCCTGGAGATAGTGAAGCACTGCTCCTGCGGCAATGAGTCCGGCATTCAGCCCTTCTATACCAAAACCCTTCAGGTTTACCGTGTTGAAGTGAGCAGTAAGAACCTCTCTGGCATAATCATAATTATAAATCCAGTCTTCAGCCTTAGAAACCCTGTAGCCGGTTGTGCCGCTGCCGGTCAACTCATAAAACTGATCCTTCTGACGTTTGCATATGATTACTTCCGCCGGCGCAATCATATCAAGCTGATCCTTAAATGAGGTGAGAGGCGTTTCATATGCAAAAAATTCACCCGTTGAAATATCACTGAAAGAAAAGCCAGCTGTCTGATCCTTAAAGTAAACAGAAAGGAGATAGTTATTCTTCTTATGGTCAAGAAACTTATCTGAGAAGACAACCCCCGGAGTCACTACCTCAATAACTTCTCTTTTTACAATTCCTTTTGCCTTTTTGGGATCTTCAACCTGCTCACAGATAGCCACGCGGTACCCGTTTCTGACAAGCTTAGGGAGATAAGTATCAATGGCGTGATGCGGAAATCCTGCCAGAGGAACATCGCCTGCGGCACCATTTGATCTTTTGGTAAGGGTGATTCCCAGTACCCTGGATGCTGTTTTTGCATCCTCGTCAAATGTTTCAAAAAAATCACCGATCCTGAAAAGCAGTATTGTATCAGGATTGTCTTTTTTGACCTTATAATATTGTGCCATCAGGGGAGTTGCTGCGCTCATATCACCTAATCCGGTTAAAGAAATTAATTTAAAGCAGAATTACAAAGTTAATAAATAGTATCCTGGAATTCAGGGTCATAAGATTAAATCATTCCCGGGAACTGAAGATGATGAAAAAGGTTTGTTCCTGACAAGACCCTGTTGCTTAAAATTTTGCTGCTTTAAGCAAGCTCCAAAAAACTTTTCCGGTTCAGAGCGTCTTATCAGGCAGTAATTCTTCTGTTCAGATTATCGCAATTAATTGTTATCTTTCGTTCTGTGTTTTAAAATTGAAAGCCTTCCGGAATTTACTAAAAGTTATCTCCTCATCCTGAAAACCGCAAAGGTGCAGTGATTCCGGGCAGAAAGATATATTCTAAATAGAAATCAGAGGTTTGTGTGTTTAAGAAACTGATATTAGTTACAGCATTAATATTTACAGTCAATCTTCATTCTCAGGATCTTGGCTTCGGTGATTCGCCATTCGGTCTGGGCGGTGGTTACACCGGGCAGTGGATCATCCCTGATGTTGACTGGCTCAATACATCACTTTCGGGATTTGGCACTTCAGATCTTGGAAAATCGGGGTTTTATGCTTCGGGCGGCACGGGATTCATTTATGTCGGGTTTATAAAAAACCTGAGAGTGGGCGGTATAGGGCTGGGCGGTTCAACTTCAGAGAAAGTCACCCTGAACGGAGTAAACAGAGAAGCAGTTTATTCGTACTCAATGGGCGGAGTGACACTTGAGTATACCCTGCCTTTTATAAGGAACTGGGGAGTATCGGTTGGAGCGGTGATAGGAGGCGGCAGTGCTTCGGTTGAGCTTTACCGGTATGATAACAGCCCCGTTGTCTGGGATAATATTTTAAATGATATCAAAAACCCTGCAGCATCAGTGAACAACTACGGAAGAAAAATGTCGACTTCATTCTGGGTTATCACTCCCACATTAAATATTGATGTGCCGCTGCACCCGCTTGTTTCGGTGAGACTCGGAGGCGGCTACACACTCCCTCTCAACAAAGGCGACTGGAAACTTGATAACGGGCAGGTCATTTCAAATGTACCTTCAGACTCAAAAAATAATGCATTTTATGTTCAGCTTGGCATTATAGCCGGGCTCATCTTTTATTAATACCCGGAGAAAATGTGCATAATATATTAGTGACCGGCGGGGCCGGATTTATAGGCAGCAATTTTATTAATAAACTTCTGAAAGACAGGGATGATGTTTCCCTGGTGAACCTTGATAAACTCACATATGCGGGGAATCTTGAAAATCTCAAAGAGTCTGAGACAAACAGCAGATATCAGTTTGTAAAAGGTGATATCTGTAATTCTGAACTCGTTGACTACATAATTAAAAAATACAATATTAAACATGTAATTAACTTTGCCGCGGAAAGCCATGTTGACCGCAGCATTCTCGGCTCACAGATATTTTATCAGACAAATGTCATAGGCACAAACGTGCTGCTTGAAGTCTCAAGGCGCAATGACATCGAAAAGTTTGTACAGGTTTCAACGGATGAGGTTTACGGAAGTCTTGGCCCTGACGGCTATTTCACCGAATCTACCCCCATTTCACCAAACAGCCCCTATTCATCATCCAAAGCCGGGGCAGATATGATGGTGCAGGCCTTCCATCACACTTACGGAATGAATGTATGCATTACCAGATGCTCAAATAATTATGGCCCGCTTCAGTTCCCTGAAAAACTTATACCTCTTATGATTATTAATGCCCTTAATAATAAGCAGCTCCCCGTTTATGGTGACGGACTTAATGTAAGGGACTGGATTTTTGTTCATGACCATAACAAGGCAATTGAAATGGTCTGGGAGAAAGGAAAGCCTGGAGAAGTATATAACATCGGCTCAAACAATGAGAAAAAGAATATTGAGATAGTCAAACTCATACTGCAGTATCTTGGCAAAGGTGAGGATCTGATTAAATACGTGAAAGACCGTCCCGGTCACGACAGAAGATACGCTATAGATTCTTCCAAAATTACAGCCGAACTTGGCTGGCAGCCGCTGAAAACTTTTGAAACAGGAATTGCGGAGACCATTGACTGGTATCTGGCAAACAAAAACTGGTGGGAAAGAATAATAAGCGGAGAATATGAAAATTATTACCAGAATCTGTATGGTAGCCGCTGATAAGCGGAGATTGATCATCAGATAAATATCCCGAAAACATAAAAAATATATGTAAATGGTCAGAAAAATCATTACTGCGGTGCTGCTGCTTACATTTGCGGCGGCTTCGCAATCAAATTCAACCAGAATACCCTCAATAACTGAAGCCGGAATTAATATCACTTTCGGCGGTAAGTTTATTGCCACGGGTACTTTCCCTACAAACCCCACTGAGCGTCTTGATGTGGTTGTGACAAGAGTGTACCGTGAAAGTCTCAACAGACTTCTTGATAAGGCAACTTCGCCAAAAGAGAAGGCTGATTTGCTGAAGCAGGCCGAAGGGTATGCAATGCGAAACCTTAAGATGATAAGGGCATCAGGAGAAGTGCTTTATCTTGATCTCCTCCGGTTCAGGCTGACGGGTGATCATTCCCAGAACCCGTATCTTCAGAATGATGATGTTATTATTTTCCCGGCCACAGATATCGATAATGATAATTTCAAGGTTACCGGGGCAGTTAATGCGCCGGGCAGATTTCAGTTTGTTGACGGCGATAAACTTAAAGATGCCATCTTTTTTGCTCAGGGAATAAATAAAGCCTACCAGGATGTTGACTCGGCTACAATTTACAGAGTAAGTTATGACGGAGCCAAAATTGAATCCATAGATCTCCCGATAGATGCTGATTATCCTCTGAAACGGGGAGATATAATAAAAATCGGGAAAGATACGCCTCAGAGGAAAAATTACCGTGTTCTTGTGCTCGGGGAGGTCAGTAATCCCGGATTTATTCAAACATCGAGAGACCCCGTTCAGATCAGAGATATAATAAAGAGAGCAGGCGGGCTGACGGATAATGCAACTAAAAGAAACATAAGGATCTTCAAATCAGATAACTTCCCCCCTAATATGATGAAGTTTCAGTTTGATGTTGAATATAAGCCTGATGAGCTGCAGGATTTTACTCAGAGCTTTATAGACAGGCTATCGGAGCTGGAAATACTCACGTATTCGAGAATGGCTGATCTCACAGAGCTTGATACGGCATATTTCAATCTTGAATCGAGACTCAAAACAGTAATAAACGGTCAGGTAGTGGATCTCACTATTAACGGCGGTGAATTCCCGGATCTGACTATAGTTCCCGGTGACATAATAGTGATTCCCAGGAAGGAAGAGTTCGTGGAAGTTATTGGCCAGGTGCCTAATCCCGGGAGATATAAGTTCGTTGAAGGAATGGACTACAGATATTATCTTGAAAAGGCAGGGGGACTGGGTGAGTTTGCCGAAGATGGCGAGCTAAGGCTTATCAGAGGCAACACCAAAGAGTGGATATCAATAGATGAAGATGTGAAACTTACTGTTCATGCCGGGGATTTCATCTACGTACCCAAGGAGAGAATAAGAACTTTCGGCTCATATATAGGAGAGTTTGCTTATTATCTCGGAATTATAGGAAATCTGGCGACGATATTGATCCTTGTACTGAATGTTTCAAAATAAACAACCGCAAATTTGATCAAAAGCCGCCCTGTGCGGCTTTTTTTATAGGCAGCGCGCGCAATCAGAGCGTTTAAGTAAAGAATCAGGCGCAGATTATATACCCTAAAGAACAGGGAGAGATGGGCTACTATGATCATAAAGAATAATCTGCCGGGGGAGCAGCCGGAAAAATTAAAAGTTATGAAAATATCTGAAATCAGTATAAGTATTTGCAGTAAAAGGAGTTGAAGGGATATTAACCGAACGGGCAGAAAATAAATCTGAATTTTCTTTAAAGAATACTTGCATTATAGATATAAAATGTGCTTATTAGTGACCCTG
>JABWCA010000050.1 GCA_013359345.1 Ignavibacteriaceae bacterium | reverse complement strand
ATATAATCAGGGTTATACATACAATTATTCTTCCATAGTGTATACATCAGCACTAATGTCTTTCTTGCTACCGCTATTAATGCCACTTTCCCTATCTTGCCTTTTTCTACCAATCTTTTGTAAAAGTTACCCAAGACTTTGTTGTACCGTATTATCGTCATTGCCGGCATATATAACCCACATCGTATATGTATGTTCCCCTTTTTTGATATTCTCGTTTTTCCTGTGTGTTTCCCGGAATTATTTAATACCACATCCAGTCCACTGTAACTGACAAGCTGCTTATAGTTTTTAATATCCCTGAACCCGTTCGTTTCTGCAGTTACTATTGCTGCCGTTACTCTGGAGATTCCTTTTATGGATGTCAGAATCCGGAACTTGTCTTTTAATTCATCATCCTGATCAATCAACTCTGCTATCTCTGCATCTATCGCTCTGATCTGAGAATCATAATGCCTGATATCTTTTTTGATTCTCCGTATTGTCCCTGCATTTTTGTCATAAGCTGCTTCAGCTGATTTCAGACGGTTCTTTGCTTCTGTACGCAGATCAATATTGGCCTTACGTTCCCTGGTAAGGTCCCTCAGCTTTCTGTATATCTCTTTCGGGGGCTGCCAGAGATCATGTTTTCTCTCAAGTGCAAATCTGGCCAGATTTATTGCATCTGCTTTATCTGTCTTGCTTTTTATGTTTAATGACTGCATATACTTTTTTGATTTCGACGGCAGGACTATATTCACTTCCGATCCGTTATTATACAAATAATATGCTAGTTCCTCATGATATGAACCCGTGGCTTCCATCAGGTATACCATTGGCAGATCATTCCCTTTTGTTAATTGCTTTACCCATTTGCTCAATTGCAGGAAACCGGCTTTTGTGTTTTGAAATTGTCCGGTAGAAACCACTATTATATCGTTTTCTTTTGTTGCATTACTTAGACATACATCTATCTTTTCTGATGAGATATCTATCCCGATTGCTTGTCTGAGAATTTCCATGTATATTTGCCTCCGTGGTTTTTTTCCCCCAACAATCACAAGAGGCACTGCATCTCTTTCGTCTTTTCTCGCAGTTTAATTCGGGATACTCTCTCTGGAAAAACATGAGGTTCCCTTAATACTGTTCAGACTTAGCCACAAATCGTCCTCCCATTCCCCGCCTTTTGTGAATATTAAGGTTTTTTCCTGCTAATATAATTATTTCTGCTTTACTTCTTTTATTCACTTCCTTAACATACGAGGCACAAAGAACTGTTTTTTTAAACTCTGTCCGGAACTAACTGAATTCATACTGATTTTACCTGCACCGAAATTTAATTTTGAAAACAGTTAAAAAAATGCTTAGTTAGAACCACAAAAAATAAGGTTTACGGTGTCCCTTTTCGGGAAGAATAGGGAATCCGGTGAAAATCCGGAGCTGTCGCGCAACTGTAACGGCAAAATTCATGTCAGTCTCTGAGGAAAAACAGAATGATTACATGAAAGCCGAAGCCAGGAGACCTGCCGAAAACCATGTGACAAACTGCCTTCGCGATTGAGGCAAGTCAGCAACCGGACCACACACCCCGGCCTGTTACTCTTTCTCTCCGCAGAATGTCACTTCTTTATTAATCTCAATAAACGCGTAATTTATTGGTGAAACACCTCTTTGTTTTATTACTGCTTTGCACGGGCCTTTATGGTCAGATCATCACCGTGGCCGATTCCTTAACAGAGGCACCGGTTGCTGATGTTCTGTTCAGAGCGGGTGATAAGGCGGTTTACAGTAATTCAGCCGGTCAGGCCGATCTTTCCATATTCGGCAGGGAAGATTCTGTAAGAGTTACACATATCTCATATCGTTCAATAATTATAATTCCCTCAGATATCAGATCAGGCAGCAGAATTCTTCTTACCCCCTCAGCAATAAAAAAAGATGAAGTGATTGTGACGGGAGAAAATTACCCCGTTACTGCGGATATTCTGAACGTTGACCCTGTTAAATCGGCTTCACTACCCGCGCTTTCAGACATTATTAAAAATAACACCGGCTTATACATTAAGGATTACGGCGGGGTATCAGGAATCAAGCTTTTATCATTCAGGGGGATGGGAAGCGAGAATACTCTGGTGCTGTTTAATGAGTTCAGGGTGAATGACCTTAAAACCGGCACTTTCGATCTTTCAGGTCTGGGAAGCGATGCGGTTGATAAAATAGTTATTCAGTCAGATAATCTTACCGATATAAGCGCGGGCGGAGTGCTCAAGCTTTATTCGGGAAATCTGACTGCAAAAAATAATCTTTATCTTTCTGCAGGAACGGATATTAACGGTCTGCAGAAATGGGGCGGGGGAGTAAATTACCACAAAGGTTCGGTAAGCGGCGGAGCAAGCATTGAAAGAGCCGTTACCTCAAATGAGTTTTCCTATAATTTTGAGGGGAGAGACCACAAAAGGCAGAATGCATTTCTGAACAAAACATTTTTCTCGGGTAATGTGAACTGGCTGGGAGAAAGCACAACTGTAAAGCTTTATTCCCATTATAATTCGCTTTACACCGGCGTGCCAGGCTTTGTGGTGACAAATAACGCTGCTTCAAACGGCTCAACGAATAAAAATATCTCCTGGCTCACCACACTCAGAGCAGATCATAATATTACAGGCAGCCTGAGGCTTGAAACCGGTGTGAGCTATCATAACCAGTCGCTTAACTATTATGATCCTGTCAGGGAGTACTTTAAGCCAAAAAGTTCTGAGTCCTCTCATCTTGATGATCTCACCGGTATTCTTAGGCTGAATCAGAGGCTGAGCAGTCTGGAATTAACGGCAGGATATGAGATAAACCACGCCGCAATTGACGGACTCAAGAATTTCATCACCTCATCAGGAAACACCGACCGTCTTTCAAGAACTTCAAACAAAATAAGTCTTGGAGCAGCATTCACACCCCCTGCCGGAATCCCGGCAATCATAAATCCGGTGCTCTCGGGTTTATTTACAAAAGAGTTTATATCCGAACAGTTTAATGACAATCTTTACAGTGAGCCGTCCAGCTATCTTTTAAGATTTAACACCGGCTTCAGCTTTGATTCAGGGCTTTTTGTTTCCGCATCATATTTTGACACATACCGCAACCCGACTTTTAATGAGCGGTACTATTCGATAATATTTGATCCGGGGCTGCTGCGCCGTGAAAAGTTCAGGGGAATTGAGATATCTGCAAACTACAGGCGTGAACTTATACTTTTTAATGAAATATCAGTCACCTGGTATGATATTGAATCATCAGATAAAATCATCTGGGTGCCAACCGGCGTTGCCCTGCAGATACCAAGAAATCTTGTGAAAGTGGTAACGAGCGGTGCAGAAATTTCTGCACGGGGCAACCTCAGCCATTTTTCATGGGGGGCAAATTACAGCTATACGCCCGCCAGAAACAGATCGGCTTCAAACCCGGGCGATATGACTTATGACAAGCAGATGATCTACACACCGCTTCACAGGTTCAATCTCAGTCTGAGCGCAGATATTTCACCACTTACATTTAATCTCTGGCTGAATTACAGTTCTGAAAGCTGGTTTACCGGAGATAATGATCCTTTTAACAAGCTCGATTCCTGGTACACGATTGATGCATCGGTGGTTATGGCAATTAACTCAGGAGGATTGAATCATATTCTGTCCGTATCGGTCTATAACATGCTCAACCGGAACTACATGATTGTGCAGTCTTACCCCATGCCGCTTTTTACGGCAGCATTCACTTATAAATTATTACTGGAGTATTAGAATGAAAAAAATCACAGCCTTACTTTTACTGTTTATTTCAATTGTTTTCCTGCAGGGTTGCAGTGATTCGGTGATAAACCCGGTAAATGAGAAGCCGCTTACCGAATCCGGAATTTATGTTGTAAACGAGGGATTATGGGGACAGAATAACTCTACAGTCACCTATTATGATCCCGTGAAAAAGACTCACGTAATTAATCTTTACGGCCAGGCAAACGGAGGTGCGAGGCTGGGTGATACAGGAAATGACATTGCAGTCTCAGGAAACTCAATGCTTATATCTGTAACAACTTCAAATAAAATTGAAGTGCTCAACACGCTTACCTTTGCTTCGGAACGAGCTGTTGATATGGGTTCAGGCTCTTCTCCCAGAAGAATCCTGATTAAAGATTCCGTTTACTGCTATGTCACAGGTTTTAATGACAGGGTTTCAAAAGTAAACTACAGAACCGGACAAATTGAGAAATCCGTTCAGGTGGGCACTTACCCGGAGGGTATTATAATGAAAGGCAGTAAGATCTACGTTGCCAACAGCGGTCTGGGAGGCGGAACAACCGTATCGGTTATAGATGTCATGACTGAGACTGTGACAAAAACCATAGATGTCGGACTTAATCCCATAAATCTTGGCCTGGCGGATAACGGTTATCTTTATGTTGTCTGCACCGGCACGTATGATACTGTTGGCCCGAAAGGATCTGTATATAAAATTGACCCTGCCACAGACTCTGTAATTGATTCCCTTGTTACCGGAGATAATCCCGGTGAATTTGTCATTGTGGGGAACACAATGTACGTTCTGAATGATGAGGGCGTTGCTAAAATCAATCTGGCCACAATGACGGTTGAAAATCCTGTTCTCATCTCCGGAATAACGGTCAACCCGATCTATGGCATAATTTACTCAATTGGTTATGACGCGTTAACAAAAAATCTTCTGCTCGGCAACCCTAAAGATTTCTCTCAGAACGGCGAGGTGGTCATTATGACAACGGCCGGAGCTGAGGTTGAAAGATTCAACACCGGAATTAATCCCGGGCAGATACTGGTTATAAATAAATAGGCGCAGAATTATTTCACAGTAGCAAAATGACATTTTATTTATAGGCTAATATTTTTTAGATTTAAACATTGATTTATTTAATCTTTCCAAACGGAAGAGGAGCAAAATGGCAGAAAAATTTGATAAAAAAGAGTTATTGCTGGTAGGCGGTCTGATACTTCTGGCAGCAATTATGAGACTTGTACCCCACTGGCCAAATTTCACACCTATAGGGGCAATGGCATTACTTGGCGGAGCTTATCTTAAAAACAGATCACAGGCGTTCATAGTACCGCTGGCAGCAATGTTTCTTTCTGATCTCGTGATCGGGTTTCATGGCGGAATGTGGGCAGTTTACATTGCCTTTGCCATCACAGTTGTTCTGGGCATGACCCTCAGAAATAAAGTGAGCGTTTCAAGAACAGCACTTACTGCTCTGGCTTCATCAGTTATCTTTTTTGTGGTGACTAACTTTGCGGTATGGATGAGTGGATTCCTTTATCCTAAAACTGCAGCCGGACTTGCACAGTGCTTTGTAATGGCAATCCCTTTTTTCCATTACAGCGTGCTTGGTGATCTTTTCTACACAGGAATTTTATTCACGGCGTATCATCTTGCAGTTACAAGGTACCCCGGATTCTCAAAAGCCTGAGTTGGAGAAAACTGACTGAAATTTTGTGAACCAGGTCTTTTAGCAGGCCTGGTTTTTTATTTTTAAATATTGCTGTATACCGGCGGTTTCATAATAACTGAATATGTGGCAGGCATGCTGTTTTACTCCTGCATTGTTTAAGATATTTGTTATGAATCCGATTCCGGATAATGATTTTTCCCTGCCGGTTAACCCGGCAATAACCAATTAAAAACAGACTGGTGTAAAATGAAAGAAAATAATGAGTTAAAACCCTTATCAGATCTCCGTTCTTCACGTCTCTTTCAGGAGTTTCTATTCTCCGGGAGTGAAGTGAAAGGCCGCGGATGGGATGATTTTGTCAGTAAAGTAAAGGCTGAATTTCATGTTGAAAATGATGCTGAGCTCGAAGAGCTGGCCGACCGGGAAGTGAGACTATATCTTGCGCAGGATTTATTTGATATTGCCGACTATGATGCCGCTATAGAGGCTTATAATGAGCTTATAAAAATTTATCCCGGTTATGTTCAGGCCTATAATGAACTTGCCGCATGTTATTATGAAAATGACCAGCCCGAACAGGCAATTGAGTACTACAATAAAGCTCTTGAGATTGATCCTGAGTTTTCACTCGTTTATAGTAACAGGGCAATTGTAAAGGAAAGCCTGGAAGATTATGACGGTGCTTTAGAAGATTATAACCGTGCCATTGAAATTGATCCTGAAGATGACAATGCTTATTTCTGCAGAGGCAGGATGAGAGCTGAACTGGGAGAATCTGATGCAGCCATGGATGATTTTAATAAGGCAATTGAGCTGTGGCCCGATATCCATGAATACTATATCGGCAGAGGTAAATTAAGGGCAGAAAGTGAGGATATTGAGGGAGCATATGATGATTTTTCCAGAGCAATTGAACTGGAAGAGTTTGAGGCCGAACCTTATGCCCTCAGAGGCGATCTTCTTGCGGAAAAGGGCGATTATGAAGCTGCACGCAATGATTACAATGCAGCGCTTGGCATTGATGAAGAGCATGCAGAAGCCTATCTGGGTCTGGGGCTCCTCTCTTTTAATGAAGATGACCTCACTGAAGCTTTTGATTTCTTTAACAAGGCTGTTTCTGCTAATCCTGAATTTGCAGAGGCTTACAATAACAGAGGTATTGTTCACTATGAAAATGAACAATATGCTGCTGCCATTGCAGATTTTGATAAAGTGCTGGAACTTGATCCCGGGTATGAAGAAGCATATTATTACATGGGTCTGATAAAAATGGATACGGGTGATGATGAAGGGGCTCTTGGTGACTTTGAAAAAGCACTTGAACTTGATCCTGATTATGCTGATGTCTACAAAACCCGCTCATTCATGAGGCTTGAAAAGTATGATATAGAAGGAGCTCTGGAGGATCTGGATGAAGCCCTGGAAATTGACCCCGAGGATGATGAGGCTTTATCTATGCGAAGCGAACTCAGAGCTGCCACAGGTGATTATGAGGGCGCGGCTGAAGATTTGAAGGCAGCGCTTGAGCTTGATCCTGATAATGAGGATTATAAGGCCATGCTTAAAGAAGTCCTTTCCAAAATGTAAGCTGTAAGTTTGATTAAGGGGCAGCTGGCACACATTGTCATGCTGCCCCGTCTGATTATAAACGTTTCCCCTCCTTCATTCTGCCGGCACCGGCGGCCTTTAATCGGTCATGTTCAGACCATCTGACTGCCCCGGTTATTTATAAAGATATCCTGCCTTGCCGGTGACCGGAAATTGATAAAATGCAAATTTCTTTTTTCGGGCATTAAAATTGTTTGAATCAGTGAGCCGCATATTTTATATTTATTAATTATTTAAGACAAATATTCTGATTGTCAACTGAATATGAATCGTATAACTCACTCAAAAAATCTGATTAAACCGGGACCCTTATGGAAAATGATAAAAACCAAAAACTGAAACCATTCAGTAAATTTGCTGACTCAGAACTGCTGAGTGATTTTATTGAACAGGGTGAAAAACCGGATGGAACCGGATGGGATAAATTTGTCACATTGGTTAAGTCAGAATATGACGTCACCGATGAAAAAGAAATTGCCCGGGTGGTTGAAAAAGTTGAGAATTATAAACGTGCATCTCTCCTGATTAAAGGTTTTGATTTTGATAATGCGATTCCTCTTCTTGAGCGGGTTGTTGAGCTGGATAATCAGTTCCTTACCGGCAGGATTGAGCTGGGATATTGTTACGTGCAGACCGGAGACAGCGTGAAAGCATTTGAGTTTCTGAACAATGTGCTTGAAGAGGACCCCGAAAACTACCGGGCACTTTGTTACAGAGGTATCCTGAAAGAAGATAACGATGATAACAGCGGAGCTCTTGAAGATTTTAATCTTGCCATTGAACTTGAACCCGGGAAAGATATGGCTTTTGCACGCAGAGCGCTCCTGAAAATGAAAGCAGGTGATTTTCAGGGTTATTTTGATGACATGACGGCTGCAATACAAATAGACCCCGAAGACAGTAATTATTATTACAGCAGAGCTGTGGCGGCTGAGCATTTATCTGACTACGGCAGTGCGCTGGCAGATTATTCAAAGATGATTGAGCTGAATCCCGGAAGCGCGGCTATTTTTGCGCGCAGAGGTGATTTAAAGTTAAAAATGGGTGATATTGAAGGAGCGAAGGAGGATATGCTTACCGCAATTGAACTTGATAAAACGATCACTTTTGCAATTGATTCACTCGGCGTCATTTCCATGGAATCGGAAGATTTTACATCTGCCATAAACTATTTCACTGAATCTCTGAAGCAGGATAAAAATAATCTGTTTGCCCTTAAGCACAGAGCGGCTGCTTATCTGATGACTAACCAATATATGAAAGTGTTAAGTGATTATGACACCGTTCTGAGAATTGACCAGGAAGACACTGAGACCTTATTGCTGAGAGCTTTTCTGAGAATTACTCTCAAACGGGTGAAAGAAGGTCTGGCAGATATTAACAGGGTGCTGAAGCTTGACCCTGAAAATGCACAGGCCTATTTTCACCGGGCACTTGCTGAATCAAAGATGCTTAAATATGATAATGTTCTGGCCGATTGTAACCGTGCTCTGCATCTTGATCCCGGGATATCGGAAGCATACTACCTCAGGGGTATGGTGAAACTTGAGTACGGAGACCCCGCAGGAGCAGCCAGGGATATAAAAAAAGCGCTTGAACTTGATCCCGAAAATTCTCTTTTCAGGAACGCCCTTTTGGAATTGAAGGGAAATTACAGACCCTGATTTGCCTGACTTTGGCAGTCAGAAAAGTACAATGCTCCGTGTGCTGCTTCTGATACTCTCTCAGGCAGTTGATAATGGTCTCTCTGATTCAGAATATTTCAATTCATTTTGCAGAGAAATCATTAAACTGCAATGTTTTACTTTATCCGGTGTTATGGGTGCTGAAGAGGGACAGATTTTTAATTTCAGAATGCAGATGTGATTTTCATCCCGGGTGAAACTGCTAAAGAATAAAGCAGACCTTTTATCCTGAAGCAATCAGATCTGACCGGATAAAAGCAATCATATTTCTCCCGTTCTCTGTTGCGGAGCTTCAATCATAACAGTACCGTTCTCTCTGATACATCCGCCCATCCCGGTGTCATTACCTGTATTGTCAAAAAGCAGGATTACTGATATACTTATTATCGGATCGTCTTCTGAATGAGAGGATAAATAAATAAACATAAGCTTGGCTTGTACTTTTCCTTATTTCTGAAAAGCTTTTACCCGCCAGTCCGTCTGATATTGAAGACAAATAATTATATTGAAGACAAATAACAAATATTTTAACTTCAGACAAACTATATGCCGGCGATACCTGAATTTGAGCTTAAATGCAATGAAATTCTCATGAAATCCGGTCTGATAGATTCATTCCTGCAACAGGAAGGTGAATTTTTAGGACACGGATGGGACGAGTTATTTATCCGGGCAAAAAAACTGCTGAAAATTGAAGATGACGGAGTGCTGAGAGGCATTCTGCTAAAGCAGATGTTTTACCGCCGGGCAACTCTTCATATGGAAGAGGGAGACTATGATGAGGCGATTAATAATTTTACAACGCTCATTGAGTTCTTCCCGGAATATCACACAGGTTATGAAGCAAGAGCAGAGTGTTATTGTGAGATGGAACGGTATCTTGAAGCAATTAATGATTTCAGTGCCGCCATAAAACTTTACCCTGAGTGGTCACCCTTTTATATCAGAAGAGCTGATATGAAAAAAGAAACAGGCTATCCGGAATGGGCTATGGCTGATTATAACAGAGCCATTAAGAAAAACCCTGATTTTGCTGCAGGGTATTACAGCAGGGGTCGGTTAAAAGTTGACCTTGAAGATTACACCGGGGCATTAAAAGATTTTAATAAAGCACTCAGCCTTGGGTATAAGGAGGAATATATTTATGAATACAGGGCTGTATGCAAAGTCAGCTTTAATGATTTTAAAGGTGCATTAAATGATCTTGAGCAGGCACTGAAACTGGATGATTATAATCTGAAAGCGAGGATTACAAGGGCTGAATTATTAAAGAATCTGGACCGCCTGGATGATGCTTACGAAGATTATCTGATTATCACAAGGCAGGCGCCGGCATTTGCGCTGCCATTTTTTGAATTGGCAGTTATTTGTTATGAGAGGGGTAATCTGCCTGAGGCGAAAAAGTACATTGCCAGGGCAACTGAGCTGGAAGAAGAAGAACCGGATTATTTCAATCTTAGCGGATTGATTCACATGGGCACTGAAAAATATGGTAAGGCTGTGTCTGAATTTAATAAAGCACTTGAACTTGATCCTGAAAATCCGGATATTTTGTGTAATCTCGCTGAAGCATGTGTTAGGCTTGGTCATTTTCATAAGGCCTCCGGTATTCTCCGGAGAGTTAAAAAATTAAATCCCGATTATGCTGATTACTATTATGTCAGCGCCCAGATCTGTTTTGCCATGAAAAACCCGGAAATGGCAATCAGACACTGCAGCAGAGCTTTAGAAATTGACCCGGAGTATGGCCATGCTTTATATTTAAGAGGTCTTGTTAAACTCTCAGCAGGTGACTGGCAGGGTGGTGAAGATGATTTAACTGCTGCATTTTACATCAAATATCCTGACGCTGATTATTCAGCAATGATTAAGAAGTTGATTGAAAGAGAAAAAAAAAGAGTAAAAACTTTAAGTGATTAAAAGGCGGTTCGGATAAAGTTCATTGTTTCACAGGCAGAATTTATCACCCGATGTAAAGTATGAGCTGCTGATAATCATTGGTAAAATTTTCAGAAAAGCCGCATCATTAATTGCTGATAATTTTGTTCAAACGGATCTTTTTGTTGTGTGTATCCGCAGTTTTTCGTTTTTTCCCATATAAGTTTTGCAGCTGGCAGCATATTTATTACCGGTCTGAAAGACGATTGTTACCTGCCCCCGGGATTTTAAGGAATAATCGTACAGTATCAGACCTCAGCACAAATCTGACGTGATCAGGTTTTTACTCATGCATATACTCTGATTCTGAATACAGCATTCTTTGCTACACTCTTTTTTATCTCACATTCCTTTTGTAAATTCTGTTTTAATTCAACCCGATTATAAATGCATCAGGAAACCAATCCTCAATTTCTGCCGCTGCTGATTGATTTTGACGGCGTTCTCAGAATCGAAAATGATCCTGCCCCGTTCCTTCGTGATTTTCTGGAATTCCTCACTGAAAAACGCATTCCGTTCTGCATACTAAGCAATTCAACCCTGCGCACCTCAGGCGATATTAGGAAATTCATTGACACTGTTTATCTTTGCGAAGGATATCACAGCATGACCGCAGCCGAGGCAACCGCTCTTTATATAAAGGCCGGATATAATAATGCTGCAGTTTACTGCTCTGAAAATGTAATGCACCTTTTTGATGATGTAAGGAATTATGATTATCCTGAAGTCGTGGTGGCCGGCGACCTTCAGGAAGGATGGGATTATGAGACAGTCAATAAAATATTCCGTCATCTGATACGCGGGGCTGATTTTGTGGCTATGCATAAGAATAAGTACTGGAAGCCCCCCGGAAAAGAAATTTCTGTTGATGCCGGGGTGTTCATTAACGGACTCGAATATGCAACCGGAAAAACTGCCACTGTAATCGGAAGCCTTCACCCCTTTATTTCAGAACTGCATTGAAAGATCTCGGTTTTGATGAAACCACTCCCTTCCTGATGATTGGTGATGATATCGAATCGGATATTGCAGGGGCTGAGGCATGCGGAGGCAAGGGGATACTGGTATTCACGGGGAAAACAAATAAGGAACATCTGAGCAGCGAAAGCCTTGCCCGGTTAACTCATTATGCAGAAAATCTTCATGATGTGATTCAGATACTTAACAGGTACTATCAATGAATAAATCTCTCTTTTTAATAATTGTCTTAATATTGTTTGTTTCTCCTTTTGGGCTTGGTCAGTCGGCTGAGGCAGAAATTGATTCAATGATGAACAGGTGGCACCGGGCTGCAGCGGCAGCAGATTATGATGGGTTCTTCGGCGCAATCGATGATGACGGGGAATATCTTGGCACCGAAGCTTATGAAAGATGGAGCAAAAACGAGTTCATGATTTGGGCGAAGCCTTTTTTTGACCGGGGAAAGGCCTGGGATTTCAAAGCCCTGAAGCGGAATATCCGGATAAATAAATCGGGTGATTTTGCCTGGTTTGATGAATATCTTGATACCTGGATGGGCACCTGCACAGCATCCGGAGTGCTGGTCAGAAAAGATACCGGCTGGTTTATTAAGCACTATCATCTTTCGGTTACAGTACCAAACAGTCTGATTAACGATTTCATAACTCTGATCAAAGCCGGCAAATAACCCCGGGAGAAGGCAAAAAAATATGAATCAGTTTAAATTCACACCTTTCCCCGTGCTCGAGACTGAAAGGCTGGTGCTCAGAAAAATCTGCCATAAAGATGCACATGAGATATTTAAGATAAGATCTGATGAAGATCTGGCCCGATATCTTGACCGCCCCCTTTACACCAGGTTTGAGGAGGCTGATAACTTTATTAATAAACTCCTTGCAGGGATATCAAATAATGAGTGGCTTTACTGGGTGCTTACCCTTAAGGGTGAGGATAAGTGTATAGGCACAATCTGTCTCTGGAAAATTTCACAGAGGTACAGAAGAGCAGAAGTAGGGTTTGAATTGATGACTGAGTATCAGCGGAAAGGATTCATGAGCGAGGCGCTGGAAGCAGTGATCGGGTACGGATTTGATGATCTTGAACTGAATTATATTGACGGTGAAGTCGATCCCAACAATATAGCGTCAGTGAACCTGATGGTACATCACGGCTTCAGAAAACTTGCACCCGAGGAATATGACCCCGGTGAGGATGGCAACCCAAGCACACTTATGTACCGTCTTTCAGAGCCTGTTTATCAGCGGATCAAAGCAGACGGCTCATTAAAATAAAAAAGGCTGTATCGTATCAGGATACAGCCTTCAGAAATTTATTGTAAAATTTTCGGCAGGTCACTTATTGGATTTTTCAAGCTCTCTCAGGGTGTTGATCCTGTCATCAAGCACTTTAATCCTGTCGTTGATTTTCTCCATATATTCGTCAAGCTGAAGTTCATAGCCTGTTTTATCATAAAAGCCGCGGTTTTCAAAATACTGGGAGAACAGCCAGTTTCTTTTCAGTGCTTCCATATTTTCAGCAAAACGCCCCGCACCCAGCTTTACCTCATTGGTTATTGATACAACATTATTCAGTATGGAAGTGATTGATGTATCCATCCCTGATTTCGGGGAGAGGAGAGAGCCGAGAGCTCCCTTGCCTGATCTGAGATCGGCAATAAGTCCGTCAACATTCAAAACTGTCCTGTTAATATCATCAACCACATTATTAACCCCGACTCCAAGGGCATTCACGAGTGCGCTGAGTGTGTCAAATCTGTTTGTGGCTTTAAGAAGCCCTGAATTTGCCGTGATTAGTATGGAATTAACATTATCATAGAGAGAACCGTCGTTCACCATTTTGCCTATTGTGCCTTCCCCCTTGTTCACCTTTTCAAATATCTCGGCAAAGTCTTCGGTAAGGCGTTTTGTATTATCAAGCAGACCGCTCACTCCCTCAAGAATTGAAGCGAGCCCCAGCGGGTTCACACCCACAATTGTGCCGCCATCTTCAACCTCCGCAAAATCCATTGTCCCTTTTCTCAGGTTGACAATTTTATTGCCGACAAGACCCTCGGTTTCAACCACGGCCTGAGTGTTTTTGCGGATGAATCTTTTAACCTCGACATCAATGTTCATCACAACCTCAATCTGCCCTGTGGTATCGGGAGCAATGAGGATATTTGAAACCGAGCCGATATTGATGCCGTTAAGTCTCACGGGAGCACCAAGCCTTAACCCTTCAATATTCTGGAAATAAGCGCTCACTTTCATTGTCTTTGTGAAAAGCTGCTCCTTGCCTCCCACAGAGAAAATGGCAATAGTAAGGATAACCGTTGCCAGAACAATGAAAACGCCAAGTTTAATTTTTGTTTTTAGCATAATCTTAATTAACTCCCGTAGCTGTCTTCAAAAACTTCGGAACTGAAAAAGTTTTTCAAAAATGGGTCGTCTGACAGTGTCAGTTGTGTCAGATCACCCCTGTATCTTATATTGCCTTCATGCAGTACAATAGCATAATCTGAAATGATCTGGGCGCAGATCAGATCGTGTGTGACCGCCACCGAGGTCATTTTCAGCTCTGCCTGAAGATCCCTGATAAGTTTGGAAATTTCTTTTGTGGTTATAGGATCAAGTCCGGTTGTCGGCTCATCATAAAGCATCAGTTTCGGTTCGGTGATTATTGACCTTGCCAGGCCAACTCTTTTTCTCATGCCGCCTGAAAGCTCGCTGGGCATTTTATCTATTGCAAACAGCAGGCCCACTCTGTCAAGAGCTCTCTCAACTTTTTTATCTATTTCCCCCTGCGTGAAATTAAAATTCCTGATGAGAGGAAATGACAGGTTCTCTCTGACCGACATTGAATCATACAGAGCGGCACTCTGGAAAAGGAATCCGAGATGCTTCCTGAGCTCATTAAGTTCTTTAAGCGAGAGTGTAAGAACTTTCTCTCCGGCTATGGTAATATCTCCCTGATCAGGCACAAGGAGGCCCACCATGCATTTAAGCAGAACGCTTTTGCCGGTACCGCTTTTCCCGAAAACAACAAGGTTCTGACCTTCGGCAACATCAATAGATACGCCGTTCAGAACAACCTGCTCTCCGAACCTCTTGTGAAGGTCTTTTATTTCTACTAAGTTACCGGCCATAATAATAAGGTGATTTTTACCAGAATCATGTCAAAAATAATTATGAGGAGCGATGCCACCACAACGGAATTAGTTGAGGCTTTACCCACACCCTCGGTGCCTTTATCTGCAAAATAGCCCATGTAAGATCCCACGAGCCCCACAATATAACCAAATACAATCGTTTTACCGACTCCGGGAATAATATCCCCGAATTTAAGCACTTCAATAACCTGTGAATAATAGAGATCCCAGGTGGTGTTTGAGGTGAGGTATGAACCAAACCAGCCGCCAATGATTGCGAGCGCATCAACATAAATGGTTAAAATAGGAAGAATGATTGAAGTGGCAATGATCCTCGTTACAACCAGATAACGGAAAGGATTGATAGCCGAAACTTCCATTGCATCAATCTGTTCTGTCACCCTCATTGAACCAAGTTCAGCCCCGATACCCGAACTCACCCTGCCTGCAAATATAAGTGCCGTGATAACGGGTCCCAGCTCTCTTACAACAGATAATGTAACGGTGTAGGGTAGGTAAAACTCTGCTCCGAACTTTGCCATGATGGGCTGTGACTGAAGTGTGAGCACAAGTCCGATAATTATACCCGTAATGCTTACAATCGGAAAGGTCTTAACACCCAGTTCATACATGTGCTTGCTGATTTCACCGATCTCATAGGGGGGCTTGAAAACGTTTTTCAGGAAGAGAATGTTGAATTCTGTCATACCCCCAATCTGGCTGAAGAAATTGAGGAGTTTCGCTTTGTTGATTTCCAATGAGGACTTTTTTTGCATCAGGGGCTTAGTATTTATACAAAGATAATCTTTAAAGATATAAAAAAGTTTCTTAACACAGCCGTGCAGAAATCATAGAGAAAGCTTCATTTTGACAAGTGGTCAAAAATAGTGATGAAATCTGATTTGTTTTTCAAATTTAATTGTTGCATTATTGGCTCCTCATGAAAAAATACCCTTTTATGAGGATTCATTCATTTTTTAATGCATTTAATTATCAGTTAACAACACGGGACACTGCTTATTTTCAAAAATTTCTTTATTTAGTGCTGAAATTTTTAAACTTTTACAGTTATGATAGAACCAAAAACATTTTACAGAAAATTAGATTATCTGCTTGCCAATATCGGCAGGGAAAAAAGAAGCCACGATTTTTTGCGCTTTGTGCTTGATAAAATAGAGACCACTTTTGGTGAGGATTTAAGAATAGTTAACGGACGTATCTACAAGGAAAACGGAACCGGATTTGAACTGGCATATATTGAAGAATCGGATCTTCACGGACTGGTAAGTGAAAAGCTTGACGGAGAATCTGAGGCAATAACGCTCCTCCTTAAATCAAGAACATATATTTACGATCACGAGCACCTTGGAAAATCACTCAGAATAAATTATGACGGTGAATATTCAATTCCCGCAGCCTTCACCGTTGCAAACCCCGAAGAGCGGTGGATCTTTGTTTTTGATCTGAGAAGCGGCTGGGTGCGCGAAGAGATTGAATTCTGCTTTAATGCGGTGAGGAGAGCCATTAATTACAGGCTCTTTTCGGAAGCCGTTAAAAGTGAGATGGAGCAGGCCGCAAGAATTCAGCAGTCACTGCTTCCTGCCGCCCCTCCCCCCATAGAAGGATATGACATTGCTGCAAATTCACAGCCCGCTGAACTTGTGGGAGGCGATATGTATGATTATTTTAAGTTTGACGGGAATAACTTCGGGATAGCAGTCGGTGATGCCAGCGGGCACGGGCTTCCGGCAGCTTTGATGGTGCGCGATGTAGTAACCGGGCTCAGAATGGGTGTTGAAAAACATATGAAGCTGGTTTACACACTTGCAAAGCTGAATCAGGTTATCTTCAGGGGAACTTATGCAACATCTTTTATTTCGCTCTTTTATTCTGAGATCGAAGATAACGGCAGTATGTTTTACTCAAATGCCGGGCATCCGGCACCGCTTATTTTTAACGGTAAAAATTTTACCGAACTTGAAGCCACCTCACTTATCCTCGGGGCTTTTTCAGATATTGAGATCAAAAGAGGTTACGCCCAGCTTCAGAAAGGGGATGTGCTTGTGATTTATACCGACGGTATAATCGAAAGACAAAACCCCGATGAGGAATTTTTCGGGATAGACCGGCTTAAAGAGATTATCAGACAGAATTATAACAGTTCAAGCAGGCAGATAATGCGTAAGATCTTTGATGAAGCCTTTGCTTTCGGAGAGAAAAAGGTCTGGGAAGATGATGCAACAATCATGGTAATTAAAAGAACCGCTTAATTTATCGGGATCATAATATGGAAAGAAGAGATTTCCTTAAAAAAGGCGCGCTTGCTGCAGCCATATTATCAACCGCAGGTCTCACTGCATGCAGACGCAGGGATCCGTTTGCTGAAACATCAGGCTCATCGGCATCAGGTGAGTATGCTGACTGGAAAATGGTGACTGCATGGCCTCCCAATTTTCCGGTATACAGTGAACTGCTTCATGAGTTTGCAGAGCTTGTTAAAAGCATGACAGGCGGAAGATTTATCATCACAGTTTATGCCGGAGGCGAGCTTGTTCCTCCGCTTGAAGGCTTTGATGCAGTAAGACAAGGCACAGCCCAGCTTTGCCATGATGCTTCATATTACCACTCCGGAAAAATTCCCGCCGCGCAGTTTTTTACCGCAATTCCTTTCGGGCTCAACACTAACCAGATGTATGCCTGGCTTTATTACGGCGGAGGCCTGAAACTGTGGGAAGAACTCTATGCGGGTTACGGCCTGTTCCCGATACCCTCGGGCAATACAGGAGGGCAGATGGGAGGCTGGTTCAGGAAAGAGATTAACTCAGTGAAAGACCTTGACGGAATCAAGATGCGAATTCCGGGGATAGGGGGCAGGGTGATGTCGAAGCTTGGCGTTGCCACGGTTCTTGCATCTGCTGCAGAATCATATACAAACCTTGAGCGAGGGGTCATAGATGCGCTCGAGTGGGTGGGCCCTTATCATGATTATAAAATGGGCTTTAACAGGATTGCTAAATATTATTATTACCCCGGCTGGCAGGAACCTTGCGGACAGACGGAACTGGTTGTAAACAAATCTGCCTATGACAGCCTGCCAAAAGACTATCAGGCAGTGCTCTCTGCCGCTGCCGACTATCTGGATCAGCGAATAACTGCAATGTTCTTTGCCAAAAATGCGGAATATTACAGAGTGATTAAAGATGAAGGGAAGACGGTCTTTAAGAAATTTTCTGATGACACCCTTGCAGCGCTGAGAGAAAAAACCGCAGAGGTTCTGGATGAGATAGTCTCAAAAGATCCCGCATCAAAGAAAATTTATGATTCTTACAAAACTTTTCAGAAATCAGTGACAGAGTTTAACGCCCTTAGCGAGATTAATTACATTCCCTGAACCTAAAATCTGAAAAGTTTTCAGGGGTTTATAATTGCAGAGTCAGTCTCAGAAGCGACATCCACTGTCACTCTGAGCTTGCAGAAGGGTGATTCTGATGAAATCGGTCTTCTTCGGCGGCCTGAGAATGACGATTCACAATTTCAGAGAGAGCCGGGGTCTGATCCCCGCCGTTGATTCGCTTGATCAAGAACCGGAAATGGTGCGCCTCCGGCCGGAGTCGTGGCAATTATCTTTCGTGGGTTTTCTGATATTGTGTGACTCCTCCGGAATCAGAATCGGACAAATACTTCCATTATGAGCAAGGCGGTAACAAACGGGTGCCAGCGACCTAGTGGGTTTTACCGGCAACAAGGTTTTAACCCGGCGATTATACGAACCTTTCAATCTGAACCCTCGAGGTCTTTAAAGGGTGCCGGTAAATCAACAAAAATCAATTTCAGAAAACGGATGTCAGTTTGATACCGTAATGATGCAAAACCAAGTAGTGGTTTCCGGTTTGTTGCCATTCGTTCCCTCATGATATTTTAATCGCCGTCGGGGATTCGCGTTTGTAGTTGTTAATAACCCTGAGATGACAATGGGGATGTATCAAAAGTAACTTTCACCCTGTACTGGTCGAAGGCTGATTTTTCAGGGGATACGATACCCGCATTCCTGACAGATACCGCAGGAAATACCCCTGGATCAACCCGGGACGGGTTGAATATCTGTAGAAAAAGATTACCCCTTAAGAACCCTAAACCCCGGCGGGGTTGGATATAAAAAATGATTGCAGTTTATTCTATCACATGTTTTCAGCACAGATGAAGCGATCCCGAAAAATCGGGACGGTGTTACAGTCTGATTTCCGGACTCGTAATCCCGGGAGATGCTCTGAGACCGAATTCTGAATTACCCCCCTGGTGAACCGGAGCAGCCCTTTAATTGTTAAATCAGTTAATAGAAATTATTGAAGAGAGATGGCTGCATAGCTGCCTCTTTATCTGACTGCCCGCCCCGTTTCTGTGAAGATTCATATTACGAGTGCGAATTTTGTTCGTACAGGCGCATCAAATTCGTATGCGCTGCAAAGCCGGGAATCATGACTCTTCTTATAACTCATTGTAAAACAATAACATAACATTTGGCATGAAACTTGTATTTGGCTGGTGAGAAATTTACCAATCAAAAAAAAGGAGGTTGTGATGAAAAAACTTTGGCTGAGCATGCTCGGCATCTTTATAACAGCGTTTCTTCCGCTCAGAGCGCAGGATATAAT
>JABWCA010000328.1 GCA_013359345.1 Ignavibacteriaceae bacterium | reverse complement strand
TGATTCCCAGCTCCGAAAGCTTACCTTTGAATGTAGTGGCAACCGATACGGAATCAAACACGGCATCAACCGCAACTCCCGCAAGCGCCTTCTGCTCCTCAAGGGGAATTCCCAGCTTCTCAAATGCACGCAGCAGTTCGGGATCAACTTCATCAAGACTGCTGATCTTCTTCTTCGGTGCCGAGTAATATGAAATATCCTGATAATCAATCTCGTTATACTTAACATTAGGCCACCTTGGCTCTTTCAGTTTCTGCCATGCCTTATATGCCTTGAGCCTCCACTCAAGCATCCACTCCGGTTCTTCCTTCTTAGCCGAAATTGCTTTAATAACTTCCTCATTCAGCCCTTTGGGGAGTGTATCGGTCTCAATTTCTGTAACGAAACCGTACTTGTACTCCTGATTGGCTAATTGTTCAATTTCGGTAATCTCGGTAGTGCTCATCAATACCTCTTATTTTCTAAAATTTATTACCTAAAACTACTGAATCTTTACAAAAAAGTCAAGATTCATTGTAATATTTACTGTTTGTTAATGTTGTAACATTTATTAACCGCCGGGCGTTCCTTCTGAGCCGGAAAAAATTGAATGAAAAAGAATGAATTAATGATGAGTTTTGAATTATGAGTTATGAGTTTTTTATTTTCCGCCCCTGAGGAGATAGAATGAAAAAGAATGATTAGAATGAAAAGAATGAAAGTATGATTTTATGATTGTCCGCCCCGGCGGAGATTGTATGATTGTATCGCTCCATCCTTGAACCTTGAACCTTGAACTTCGAACCTCGAACTTTGAACTTTGAACTTAAAAACTTTAACACACGAATTTCACAAATAGCACTAATTGGATTTATCGGGATAGGTTGATCACTATGTGAATATGGAAATGCTTCTCATTTATTTTTATTTAAGACCGATATTTATCCTGAACGCAATTTAACCCGCACCCGTTTTTTCTTCCCGCCAATTTCACAAATTGAATTGCAGGATTACTAGCCTGGTAAGGGCTTCAAACCTGGAATAAAATGAAAAACGTTGCAATTACTGTAACGCCTCCCGATTTTTTCGGGGCTGTCGGTACATTTGAGCTGCAAAAAACCCTTCACTAATCTCAACCCTGATAAAATAGAACTACACGTGCCAAACTGTAACGCCGTCCCGATTTTTTCGGGATGTCGGTACATTTATGCTGAAACAACTTGCCTTAATTACAAAACCCGGAAGAAATAAACTATTAGACTGGATTTGCAGCGCGGTCTTACCGCCAGCCCTCGGGCTGGTGTAATATAGATTGCTAGACTCTGTCAAATTCATCAATCCTGATGTAAACGACGATGCTGTGAGACTGTAACGCCGACATTCTTGTCCGTACATTTGAGCTGCAAAAAACCCTTCACTAATCTCAACCCTGATAAAATAGAACTACACGTGCCAAACCGTAACGCCGTCCCGATTTTTTCGGGATGTCGGTACATTTGAGCTGCAACGGGCAATCCGCCACGGGCGGACGGGCTGGCAACGTCGGCATGGTTAAAACCAACGGTAAGAGAGGATCGGCAGTTCTGCTTTTATGTAAAGCTAGTGCTTACACGGGGTTCTTTGGTTTGGGGAGATGATTAGTACCGCCAGCCAGCTGGCTGGTGACTGTCTTGCTGTAAAACGATTGCCCGGCTACAACCTAAACCCTATATCCCATACACTTTTTTTATGCTGTAACGCCTCCCGTTTTTTTCGGGACTATCGGTACATTTGAGCTGCTTCTTCCTTGAATCATGAAGACACGGAGAAAAGTTATGAGTTATGAATTATGATTGTATGATTGTCCGCCCCGGCGGAGATTGTATGAATGTAAAACTGTTATTACTTCTGACAGCAGACCGCCCCGGAATGTTAAGAACAGACCAAATGATTTTTCGATTGAATGGTTGCAATCGGGACTGCTTTGATTTACTGACTTCAGACTTATCTTTATCAGCCAAAGAGAGCAGATAAGGAAACAAGAGAATTAATTTTTTTTATGTTTTATTTAATTCTCAGATTCATGCATCCCCTGTCACTAACTCAAACTCAAAATCGTGCTGGACTCTTTTACTTTAAACAACTACCCCCTACAGGGGAATATTTTTCAAGAACATTTCATGAATTCTTGATATTATCTTGACAGTTGGAATTCAAAACGTTATATTTGCCTGTGGATTCATAAATATGAAAATAAAAAAATGGCAATAGCAGGCAAAAGAACAGTCACAAAAGAAAAACTCGGGACAATTCTCGACAAGGATGTGATAAGGCTGATAAAAGAACGGGCATTAAAAGAAAACAAGACCATAAGTGAGATCATTCAGGATTCAGTTTTGAATCATAGTGATACCGAAACCTTTTCTATGGAGATTAGGAAACAAGCCCTTGAAAGATTCTGCTCAAAACCTTTCAGCCTGTCAAAAAATGAGATTGAGGAAATTTTGAATGAGGATTATTACGACTCATGAATCTGAATCAAATTCCTGATGAAAAAATTGTCCTGATTGACGCAAACATCTTTCTTTACGCAAATCAGAGAGCTTCTGAGCAATGTATAAGTCTCCTGAGCCGGTGCGCTGATTCATCAGTTACCGGCTGTATAACAACACACCTGCTCGCAGAAATCACACACATCTTTATGCTTGCAGAAGCCAGAGATGCCGGACTTATAACAACCGGCAATCCGGCACGTCAGCTGAGTGAAAAACCTGAACTTGTACGGCGTCTGTATATTTATGAATCGCTGGTGAGAGATATCCTCTCCATGGGTCTGAGACTTGAACCGGTTCAGCGGGAGGATTTCATCACAGCACTTTCAATTCAGAGACAACACGGTCTTTTAACCAATGATGCTCTCCTGATTGCTGCAGCAGCAAGAATGCGAATAACTCATATTGCATCAGCGGATAAAATTCTTACCAGAGTAAAGGGTATTCAATTCTATGCACCTGATGATCTGACAATATAAATTTTGACTTTCTTCTGCACTGTATTGTGCACAGAGTTATTTCAAAACATATCATCAGCCGGGGAACAGTTATGAGTTATGAAATATGAGTGTTGAGTTATGAGTTATGATTCTCCTCCCCAGAGATTGAATGAAAAGAATGATTAGGATAAGTAATCCGCCCCGGCGGAGATTGTATGATTATATGATTGTATGATTGTATGGCTCCAGCCTTGAACTTTAAACCTCGAACTGATTTCATTTGTATCACCACCCATCCTTGTGGTCATTTATGCTGTATAAACCCCTGCAATAATCTCAACCCTGATAAAATAAAATTACACATGCCAAACTGTAATGTCTCCCGGTTTCCCGGGATGTCGGTACATTTGTGCTGAAACAACTTACCTTAATTACAAAACCCGGAAAAATAAAACCATTAGACTGAATTTGTAGCGCGGTCGTACCGCCAGCCTTCGGGCTGGTGTAATATAGATTGCTAGACTCTGTCAAATTCATCAATCCTGATATAAACGACAATGCTGTGAAACTGTAACGCCTGCCGGTTTCCCGGGATTGTCGGCACATTTGAGGTGAAAACACCCTGTCTGAGCTGTGAAACCGGGATGGAAGAGATATTCGCGATGGGATTCAATCAGGATATTTGTTTTGCAGTGTATTAATACCGTTATGCAGTCCACACTATAAAGAAAATAAGTT
>JABWCA010000327.1 GCA_013359345.1 Ignavibacteriaceae bacterium | reverse complement strand
TGCACTTCAGCGATGTTGGGAGGATTGTTGAGGGGTGTTGTATTTGCTTCAGGCAGGAATAATCCACATCTGGAAGATATTACAGCATAAATGTACCGACAGTCCCGATTTATCGGGAGGCGTTACAGTTTCGTTATATTTTTTCTTTTTCCTGGTTTAACTGCTTGTGATCTATGGCAAAAAAAATGCCACCCGGATGGATGGCGATACATCATTAATAAAAATTCGTGTTCATACGTTTCATTCGCATCATGCGTGTTTCATAAAATAATCTGCGTGAATCTGTAATAATCCGTTCAATCCACGTTTCTATTGTTTATGCTGCTTAACCAAGAACCACGCACTCCCGCACTAAGCACTGAAAAAAATCTGAACTATTTTTTATATATTAGGGTTAATAAAATAAATAATTAGGCATACCTAACTTTTGGAGAATGTTTGGTTAACATTTCTACTGAAGATTACTTAAAAGCGATCTATCAGATTAACACAGAAAAAAACGAGGCAGCCACAACAACAGAAGTGGCGTGCAAGCTTGATATATCAAAAGCCGCAACCACAGAAATGGTCCAGAAGCTCTCAGAGAGAGGATTCATTAACTATGAGAAGTACAAAGGCGTTGAACTCACAGATGAAGGGAAAAAAATCGCCCTTCAGATTCTGAGAAGGCACCGTCTGTGGGAGCTCTTTCTTATAAAAGTTCTTGGTTTAACCTGGAGCGAAGTTCATGATGAAGCAGAAAGACTTGAGCATACAACTTCAGATCTTCTGATAAATAAGATCGATGAATACCTGGGGTTTCCTGATTTTGATCCGCACGGCTCCCCCATCCCCGATAAGTTCGGGGTGCTTCCGGAGATGCCTGCTCTTACCCCGCTCTCTGAATGTGATACAGGAATAAGTTACAGAATTATGCTGGTGAATGATGCAAGCAATGAGCTGATGAATTATTTCACCTCGATCGGGATCGAACTGAAGACAGAGCTATATCTCTCCGGCAGGCTTGATTTTGACAGAACTCTTTTTATCGAAATTAACGGCATCAGGCACCCGGTAACAGAAAAGATGGCTAAACACTTGTTTGTTGAAAAGGTGTAATATATGGAACCTGTAACACTGCTTACAATAGGTGTGGTTTTTGTGGGCTTTGCTTTCTGGCTTATGTATCCTGGATCGGGAATTATTGCAAAGATGGGCAGAAGGAAGCAGAACAGAGAGAAAGAAAATCTTGAAAATGCACTCAAGTTCATTTATAAATGCGAGTATGAAAAAAAGAACTGCTCCCTGAACGGACTGGCAGGCAATCTGAAAATAAGCGCTGACATGGTCACCGGAACCCTTGAAACTCTCTCTGAGATGAAACTGATTGAATATCACGGTGATCATTTCTCTCTTACACAGGAGGGCCGCTCTTATGCACTCAGAATTATACGCATTCACCGTATATGGGAAAAATACCTTTCGGAAAGAACCAGCGTGCATGAAAAAGACTGGCATTACAAGGCCGAGGAGCAGGAACATATTATGAGTATCTCTGAGGCTGATGCCCTTGCTGAAAAACTCGGCAACCCCATATATGATCCCCATGGCGACCCCATCCCACAGAAAGACGGGTCCCTGCCTCCTGCAAAAAGCCACTCGCTCAACACACTTAAAGCAGGCGATTTTGGGCGTGTAACCCATATAGAGGATGAACCCCAGGTAATCTACGAGCAGATTCTTGCGCAGGATATACGTCCCGGTATGCAGTTAAGGGTGCTCAGCAGCGAAAATAATAAGGTGACCGTGGAGGCCGAAGGCGATGAAAAAGTTTTCTCAAACGCTTTTGCGGCTAATATCAATGTGAAGCACCTTCATAAATCGGAAGTGTCTGAAGAACATTTCAAAACCCTTGCGACCTTAAAACCGGGAGACAAAGCAGTTATTGCCGGAATCTCAAAAAAGGTTTTCGGTCTTAACCGCAGGCGTTTGCTCGATCTCGGGTTTGTGCCGGGGACGGAAATTTCATGCCTGATGAAAAGCCCCTCGGGTGAACCCACTGCTTATATAGTTAAGGGAGCAACCATTGCGCTCCGTGATGACCAGGTTAAAACGATTTTTATAAGATAGGATTTTATGAGTACGATACAAGGAAACAATTGCGAAACCTGTCCCGCAAATAACAGCGGCAGCCTTAAAAGACTGGGTGAAAATACTGATAATTATAAATTCACGGTTGCGCTTGCCGGTAACCCGAATGTCGGGAAGAGCACGGTTTTTAATTCACTCACGGGTCTGCGTCAGCATACGGGCAACTGGCCCGGAAAAACCGTGAGCCGTGCGGAAGGTGCGTTTGAATACAACGGCAGCGCTTTCAGAATCATTGATCTGCCAGGTACTTATTCCCTCCTCTCCACCAGCACCGATGAGGAGATAGCCAGGGATTTTATACTCTTCGGCAAACCCGATGTTACTGTTGTTGTGGTTGATGCAACCCGTCTTGAACGGAATCTGAATCTGGTTCTTCAGGTGCTTGAGATCACTGATAAGGCGGTTGTGGTGTTAAATCTGATGGATGAAGCAAAGAGAAACGGAATTGAAATTGATATCAGGAGTCTTTCAAGGGATCTCGGTGTTCCTGTGGTTCCTGCTTCGGCACGGAGAGGTGAAGGCATTAAGGATATCCTGAATTATATCTGGCAGGTGGCAGCAGGAAGTTACGTCTGCAAACCTAAGCGTGTTAAAAATCTCGTACCCGGACTTGAAAAAGCTTTAAAACACCTTGAAGAGAAAATTAAGGAGGAATACCCCCGTCTGCCAAATACCCGATGGGTGGCACTCAGGCTTCTTGAAGGTGACCAGCGGATGATGGATGCAATAAAAAACAATGAACTAAGAGAATTTGAGACAGTGCATAATAGGGAGGCTGTGAATGACGGAGAATGAGATCCGCGAGAACGATATTCTTGCTTACGCAAACAGTCTGAGATGGGATCTTAACGAAAACATTCATGACTCAATGATTGAGTCACTCTATAAAGAAGCTTCTGAGATCAGTTCAAAGGCTGTGACAACAAAAACCCGGAAGGCAAGCGGGACATTTGATAAAACACTTGATAAAATAGTAACGAGCAGAATCACAGGTTTTCCCATAATGTTTCTGCTCCTAGCCCTTGTATTCTGGCTTACAGTAGAAGGTGCCAACGTTCCCTCGGGGATGCTTGCATCTTTGCTGGTTGATACTTTTCACCCGATGCTCAGATCGGCATTTGAATGGTTGGGATCTCCCGCGTGGTTTACGGGTCTAATGGTCGATGGCGCCTACCTTGCAATGGCGTGGGTTATATCTGTGATGCTCCCCCCCATGGCTATCTTTTTCCCCGTTTTCACCCTTCTTGAGGACTTCGGCTATCTGCCCAGAGTGGCATTTAATCTCGACGGGCTTTTCAGGCGTGCGGGCGCACACGGTAAACAGGCGCTTACCATGAGCATGGGCTTCGGGTGCAATGCGGCTGGTGTGGTGGCAACAAGAATAATTGACAGTCCCAGGGAGAGACTCATAGCAATCATTACCAACAACTTTTCTCTTTGCAACGGCCGCTGGCCCACGCAGATACTAATTGCCTCGATATTCATAGGCGGAGCTGTGCCTGCTTATCTTGCCGGGATTGCATCAGCAGGAGCTGTGGTGTTTGTTGCGCTTTTCGGGATTTTTCTGAGTCT
>JABWCA010000326.1 GCA_013359345.1 Ignavibacteriaceae bacterium | reverse complement strand
TCCCCCGGGACCGGTTCGTGGGAACCGACCCGCAGGGTTTGATTTTTATTCGTACTTCATTTTCTTCTTAAATCCGTCTTTCACTGACCAGATTCCAAGTCCTTTTTCCTTTGCATTCTCAACAGCTGCCTCAAGCTCAGACCTGTATTTGTAGTTGGGGCTGTAAAAAACCGCAAAACAATATCCGCTTTCAGCTATAACCCGGTTAATCATTCTTCCGTCCTGAAAGTAAGCATAAGCGAGAGTCCTTTTGTACTGATCAGTTGAATCCTTATCAAACTCAAGTCTGACCTTCGTGCCTGGTGCGAGAGTCTGCTTAAGAAAAGATGAGGCATTTTTACCCCACCTTACGAGACTATCCACATTTATATCGTGTTTTTTTGATAGTTTATAATTCTTCTCGTTCAGTTTGGTTTCAGGGGTATCAACACCTATGAGCCTTATTTTCTCTTTCTTTCCGTATCTGAACACTTCAAAGGTATCGCCGTCAGATACTTTGGTCACCTCATAAAATTCAGCCCCTGAATTACTCTCATTAGTTTTATTACAGCCGGAAAAGCCAAAAAAGGTTATTAATGAGAGTAGTGCCGCCGCAAAAAAATTTTTCATCACCCTGTTTCCTGAATTGTTAATATTGAGAAAACAAAGTTATTGAAAAAATCAGAACCTGCCAGTGGTCAGCACCTTATTTATGATGTTTATTTCATCGTCAAAAACGGAGTGCGGGGCGTTGGGGTAGAGAACGGTTTTTACATCAGCTCCCAGCTCCTCAAATATTTTACCAGATTCAATCACCCGCTCTTTCGGAATATGGAAATCAGTATCACCGCAGCCGAGAAACACAGGCGTTCCGTTGAATCCGGAGCTGTAATTTGCTCTGTTAATTTCCTTGCCGATCAGACCGCCGCTGAGTATAAATACTCCGCCGTACTGAGCAGAATTTCGCGCGGTGAATTCAGCAGCAAGGCATGCCCCCTGTGAAAATCCGAGAAAGCAGATCTGCCTGCTGCTGAGGCCGTAACCGCTCATTAAAGATTCAGTCAGATTTTTCAGCAGTTCCAGAGCTGAATCCAGTCCCGGCTGATTCATCTCAACCGGGTAAATGAAAGGAAAAGGGTACCAGGTGTTACCTGTGGCATCGGGTGCTGCCAGAATGGTTTCTTCACCCGTGCTGAGATAATCTGCAAGGGTAAGTATTGAAGCTGCGTCTGCACCTCTGCCGTGCACCATTATCATGGCGCGGGTTATACTGCCGTTTTCCCTGTTAACATACAGGGTGTCTTTTATGTCATGAATCATTTCCTGTATCCTTAATAACTGAGTTTCGGGAGCACCTGCTCAATAGTATTCCTGTGAGGTTCATACCATGACGGCAGTTTAAGTTCTTTGCCGAGGCTGCTGAGTTCTTCATCAACGGTAAATCCGGGGGGATTAGTCGCAACCTCAAACAATACTCCTCCGGGCTCTCTGAAATAGATCGATTTGAAATAATTACGGTCGAGAACTGCAGTGACATTCATTCCGTAAGACATCAGTTTTTCACGTACTGCGAGCTGGTCTTCTTCAGTTTCAACAGCAAAAGCTATGTGATGGATTGAACCCGCCCCCTGTCTGGCAAGCGGGGCATTTTTGTTAACGGTCATATCAACATAATATCCCGCCTTGTTCCCGTCAGCGCTCAGTCTGAAACGTCCGTTACCTTCGCTTATTATGCTGTAATCCATCACTTCAGTGAGCAGTTTTATAGTTTTCTCTGAAGCAATTTCATTCAGGTTTACCGAATAAAAACCTTTTACGGCAAACTCATCGGGTATTCCGTTCATGCCTTGTGAAGTTCTAAGGTCGCCATCTGCTGCAACCAGCTCAATGCCGAGTCCGTCATAGTCCTGAAAACGTATGTATGACTCGTTAAACCGCTTCTGCGGCATATCGTAGCTGATATTAAATGAAGATAGTCTCTCCATCCAGAAAGCAAGAGAATTGACGGGAACGGAGAATGAGGTGAAGTTCACCTCACCTATGCCTCTGGTCCCTCTGCCGATCCTTCCGTAGGGGAAGAAAGTCATGATTGAACCGGGTTCGGCGTTGTAATTGCCATAATAGAGGTGGTAAACATCGGGCGCATCAAAATTAACTGTCAGCTTAACCATTCTCAGGCCAAGTACCTTTGTATAAAAATCAACGTTTTCCTGTGCATCTGCTGCAAGAGCCGTAACGTGATGCAGACCTTTGATTAACTTAGTCATATAACCTCCGGTTAAATGTGTGTGGTTACAATAGATGTATCTACAACTATTGATGTAAAAAATTTTTAGTCCCTGAGCTTTTCAAGCAGGGAGTTGAGCATCCTGAGTTCTTCTTCAGATAAATCAGGATTTATAATTTTGTCAAAATCGATTTCTTTATCCACCTTTTTCAGAAGTTCCAGACCTTTTTCGGTAAGATTTATCGAGTAAAAGCGCCTGTCTTCGGGTGACTCGGTTCTTATCAGATAATTTTTTTTAAGGAGCTTTTCAACAATTCTTCCGGTGTTTGAAGATTTTTCAATCATCCTTGAGTGAATGTCTTTAATGCACATTGCACCCGGGTGTGATCCTCTCAAAATTCTCAGAACGTTATACTGCTCACTCACCAGACCAAATTTCTTCAGTTTTTCATTGATTCTGCTCTTCACTCTGCTTGAGGAGACCATCAGGTTCAGGTGCAGTTTCTGATGTTCCGATAAAATCCGGGTGGTTTTTAATTCTTCTTCAATTTTCATAACACAAATATATGTATATACAACTAATTTTGCAAACGGGAGGGAATTCAGTGTGACGAAATCACATCCGTCAGTCAAAAAGGCTCTTGTTATTATTTCCTGAAAGAATTTCCCGCTGAAACCTGAGGCTGTTGCGTTCCCAGAAAACTCCGTCAGCATATCCCTGGATGGCGGGATTTTCATCTGCCAGGCTCAGCCTTTTTTCTGCGAGCGCCGCGTATGTGGGGTCAAGTTCGATCCCGATATATCTCCTTCTGAGTTTTTTGGCAGTCACTGATGTTGTGCCCGAACCAAGGAAGGGATCAAAAACCATGGCACCCTCATCAGAGCTTGCCAGAATCAGTTTTGCAATCAGTTTTTCAGGTTTCTGAGTGGGGTGATCGGTATTCTCAGGCATTGACCAGAATGGTATGGAGATGTCTGACCAGAAATTAGACGGGTAGGTGTCTCTGAACTTACCATCTTCAGTGTGTTCCCAGTCCTTTGGCTGTCCGTGTTCTGTTTTATAGGGAGCCAGAACCTGACGTCTGAGTTTTACGGCATCAACGTTAAAGAGAAAGTTATTTGAATTTGTGCAGTACCAGATATCTTCTGTGCAGTTTTTGTAATTATCTTTTGATCCGCGCCCTTTTTCCCGCTCCCACGTAATCCTGTTTCTGACCTTAAAGTGTTTCTTGAGCACGTTATAAACAGGGACAGAGGTTTTCCAGTCGCAGCAGAAATAGACAGATGCATCTTTTTTAAGAAGCCGCTTGAGCAGCACTATCCATGATTCAATCCATTCCGCATAAACATCCTCCTCCTGTTCGCTGAAACTTGATGTGTTGAATTTCTTTCTGATGTTATAAGGCGGATCCAGAATGAGCAGATCAGCAAAAGACCCGGGCAGTAACGGCAGCACGGTAAAAACGTCACCCAGGATGGTTTTATTTTCCGGTAATG
>JABWCA010000325.1 GCA_013359345.1 Ignavibacteriaceae bacterium | reverse complement strand
CTTAATTATTCAGGTTTACTCTGTGTTATACTTATAAAACCTGACAGGTCAATGGCACTCGTTTTGGGCTTTCTCTTCTTTTCAGCACAAATGTACCGACAGTCCCGATCATCGGGAGGCGTTACAGTTTTGTTTACTGCTCACTAAGCCGAAGGCGTTTCACTGCCCACTAAGCAAGAGGCGTTTCACTGTTTTCCCCCTCTTCATCCGGCACTGTTATCAGTCTGAGAAATGCTTTCCAGTCCCCATCCTTTCGGGTCAGGAAAAACATTTCACTCCCTTTTGCTGTCAGCACCTGATCACCATCTTTCCAGGTGATCTGATAATCATAATCACACATTGCCACATCATCCGAGGCCTGAGGATTATAGCCGCTGTCACTAAATTCTGTCACTTCACAACGGGTGACAAAATCGATATAACTTTTAACAGCATCATCTCTGTTATCGCATAATAACTGTTTTTCAGTGGTTAATATAGAGAATGAGTCGGTGAAGCAGCTTTTAAGCTTCTCTGCATCCTTATCAAGCCAGGCGTTGTTTATCTTTTTTATCAGCGAAACAACCTCTTCGTTCATTTCATCTTCTGTCATTTCTAACCTCAGATTTTTTCTTTTTCACATGATAAATAATAATAAATTATAATTGATTCCTGATCATTGCAGAAAACTTTTCCTGATTTTCCGCGGCAAAAAAAATTACGGGTATAATGACTTACCGTAAGGATGACCTATGTTAATTTGCTGCGACGGTATCAGAAATGATCAGCCAGGAAAGCTGGCAGAAAGCAATAGCCGGCCAGTATCAGATTTATCAGATTTTGAAACCTTACCGGGTTAATCTGCCTTTATCTTCATCAGACGTGTCATGCGATACATACAGCAGGTGATATGCTGGTCAATACATTAAATGTTGATAACTAGTGATAATTTGAGACAGAAAAACAGATATTTCTCACTGAATTAAAACGAGGTTGGAAATGAATATTGAAAAATTAAAATCCTATTTGGCGGAAAAATTCAAGGCTATCCGTATGTTCTGGTATTGGCTAACCCAGGGGTGAGCTAAAAACCAATAATATCAATTTAACTTGCTTTAGTATTCATTATAACTTCCACAGCCCTTATTGTATTATTCCCCTGAATCACCAAAACAGTGTTTGTTTTTCGTGAATCCTCTCTTCTTTTTCCTGTTTCCGGTATTGTGATGAATCTGTTGCCATTGTTTTTAGGCGGTGGAATAAAATACCGGTATCACACCGTTTTGACCGCATCATGCGCTGCAATTAAAGAAAGGAAGCAAACTAAATTTTGCTCAACAAAGGTGGCCAATGATTTCTGTTTCCTGCCAAAGCTGCCACTGGCAAAAAGCAGCACTTGCATACATTCATACAATCATACCTCTGCGCTATCCTGTGTCCTGTTAAGAATTGGTCCCACTGCCGAAATGCGTTTCGGCAGTGTGTAACGGTCACAGCGGCATTACAATCCTGTCCCTGTTTTCCTGTGTCTTGTGTCCTGTTTCCTGTTAAAGTTTCACTTTTTATCTATCTCCTGTAAATCACGACCCCGCCGTGTACGGTAAAGAAGGCTGCAGTATTATAATCATCCTGAACAATGCACTGGGTATAGGTGGTGTTGCCTGAGGTCTTCTCGAAGTTGTAAATATATGATGTTTTGCCACCCTGATTCACAACCCCGCTCGACTGAACCGTAAGAGAATAATATCTGCTTGTAACTTTGTTTGCAGAGAAATTTATAACCTCAGGAGAATCGAGTTCACTGAAAGTGGGGTTGCTTCCCGGCTTTGAGTAAGGGGAATCCATGATATAGTAATACTCGATACTTAATGACTGAGTAAGGGTGTTTTCACCGAAATCGGGATTTGGCTTCCATGGATCTGAAGGAACGCCTATAGGTAATATCTCGATCATTGACCCGTCAGTTTTCATCTCAAACTTTTTCCCGTCAATTGTAACAACGGCATCTCCGCCATGAAACGGTGTTGCCGAGTCATACTTAAAATCAAACACGACCTTACCCTCTTCATTGATGAAACCCCACTTGTTACCCTTTTTTACCGGAGCAAGACCCCAGTCAAAGTCATCTGCACCGTCATAAACACAAGGGATCACTTCCTTCATCCCCTTCTTGCTGAAATACCCGTATTTGCCATCGCGCTTTACAACAATTATGACATCATATGTGTACCCGACTGAGTCGTATACAAAATCAGTGAATGGGTAACCCTCGTAACTCTCAATTCTGAACTTTTTATTTTCACCGGTTCTTGTATTGAGGGAAATATTACTCAGTTCATCATGACTGAGCTCTGCCAGATATGAAAAATCATTCGATTCATAAATCCTGCCCTCCCGGTCAACTGCAAGTTTAGTCCCGTTTGAATACCCGAACACAAATCCTTCGGGCGGGGTGTTGTCAAAAATGAATTCCAGCGCGTTAAGACATCTTGAAGATAGTTTGCCCGTTTTCGGATTGTACTGACAATATAATTTTGCATCTTTTTTCGTGACGAAAAACGGGCCGGCCTGTGAATTGTTCAGAGAATAATTGTCAAAAGGGATAAGTTCCTTCCCGGTGTAATCAAGAAGCCCCCAGAATTCGTTTCTTTTACCTGCAATAAACTTACCTGTCACAGGCCAGAATTGTTTGTACAGGGGCTGAGTGATTATTTTTCCTGCTGAATTAATTACCCCGAAAAGGTTTTTATCGGGATCGGTATATTCAAATATATCATCCTGAAGGTACCTGGTCACTTTAACGGAGGCAGTAAAAAGCTGTTTGCCGTCATCACGCCTTGTAACGGTGCTTTTACCATTTTCATACACTATTTTATACTGTAAACCTGTGGTGGGGTATTCATCCCGGTAGATGAACTCCTCAACAAGCTTCCCGGTTTTATCAATCAGCCCTGTCTGGTTTTTATTGGTTACCCATGCATAACCGTTATAAAAATTCCATACAACATCATACTGAGGGGCAATTACCACTTCCCCGTTCGGATTTATATAACCCCACTTGCCTCCCGATTTCACCTGAGCAAGTCCCTCCCTGAAAAAAGAAATTTCATCATAACCTTCTGTTATTTCTTTGCCGCTTTTATTGACGATATAATATTTTCCGCTGCGCATCGCCACTCCGGCGCCTTCATAAAACATTTCTGCTTTTTCATATTTTGTATCAGTAATCAGTTTACCGGTGGTATCAATATACTGGTACATCATGATACTATTTCCTGATTTTTTACCGACAACCGCAATTCCATCCCTGAAATTACCTGCGTAATCCCATTCAGCGAAGATAATCATACTCCCCTTTGTATTGATGTAACCATATTTGTTCACCTCTTTAACCGCGGCGCGGCCGTCATAAAAGAAGTTCACTTCTTTATACCGGGGTGCGATCAGAACTTTCATTGAAGTATCTGAATAACCATATTTCCCTGATAAATGATAGGAAGGGATCGGGTATTTATAATTGTTCTGGGGATAAACAGATATCACCCCAAGCAAAAGCAGGACTGTTAAAAGTTTCTTCATATCGTCTTTGGTTGTTTCTGTGAATGGTATAACAATGGTTTTCAGATCAGATGCAGCATACTGATCCGGCCAAAACCTGAAAATGATTCAGGACTTGTTCATTAAATTAATAAATTTTTATTAATCATTCAAGAAATTCAATGCA
>JABWCA010000324.1 GCA_013359345.1 Ignavibacteriaceae bacterium | reverse complement strand
GATCATCTTTGAAACCATCTGAACCATTTCAAACGGCACATGGTTATCTGCACCCGAACCGGCTTCAAGATATACAAGCTTCATTCCCATATATTCTGCCGCCAGAGCCGTTGCCGCGGCAATTTCAGGCTTTCTTCTCGGTATCGGCATACTGCCGCTTATATATTCTGCCGTGGTGCGCACCCCGGATTCTATCAGCATATAGCCGCATGAAATCGGTTCAATGCCTGACATTTTGATCAGCGGGGCTGCAATAACGTGTTTTCCTATCAGATGTTCAGCGTTCCTTCCGCTTATAATCGATATATAAAGCAGGGCATCGGCTGTTTTCACCACCTGATTTATTGCCCCGGGAAAAATTATTACCGGAATCCCGGTCAGTTCCTTGAGCTTCCTTACATATCCCTCAACATTATCATGTATAAGAAGACTTCCGCCAATGAGAAATCCGTCAACTCCCGCGGCTTCACATTGTGCCGTGAAGGCTGCAAGTTTATCCTCATGGAGTTTATCGGGATCAATCAGAATCAGATAGGCAGCGCCTCTTTTCCCGATTACAGTCAGAAGGTGGTTGTATATGCTCATTATATTTTATGTCAGCTTTCAGGATGTTCCGGAACCTGCGGGTGAATCTGCAGACAGGAATTTTATGAATAATAAGAATTTATTAAACTTTAAATTTAAATAAAAATAATTATGCCTTGTTAAACTAATGCAGAATCTGACGTATGACCGATATCAAAAAGCCTGAAAATTTTGAATACCCGCGTTATTGTGATTATTTCTGTAAGTTCGCCTCATTCAGCGGTAAAGAAATTGTGGGCGACTGCCGTAAGGAGCTGGCGGTCTGGTGCAAGCTTTATGAAAAGTACAACAATAAAAATTCTGCCTGCATCGGGCTTAAAGAGAATAAATCAGACCAGTAAATATTCGGCTGCCGCATTTGCAGTGTTTTCACCGTCAATTGCGGCAGAAACTATTCCGCCCGCATACCCGGCGCCCTCTCCTGCCGGAAACAGCCCTTCAGCCTGCGGATGCATATAAGTTGCCTTATCGCGCGGAATTCTGACCGGTGAGGAGGTTCTTGATTCCGTAGCGAGCATAACAGCCTCTTCGGTGATATACCCCTTCATTTTTTCATTGAACACTCTCAGCGCCCCTGCAAGCCTCCCGGCAATTTCAGGTGTGAGCACCTGATACAGGTCTGAGCTTACCATTCCGGGAATGTAAGATGATTTCGGGAGCGACTGCGATATTCTTTTTGCGAGGAAATCTGTGACCCTCTGCGCCGGAGCGGTCTGTGAACTGCCGCCCGCGGTGAATGCCCTGTGCTCAATAAACTTCTGATATTCAAGTCCGGCAAATTTGCCGTGTTCTGACCATGGTGCAAGATCTTCAGGCTCAACCGCTGCCACAAAACCGGAGTTTGCAAAGGGAGAATCGCGTCTTGATACCGACATGCCGTTAAGCACAAGCTCATCTGCTGCCGTTGAGGCGGGAATTATTATTCCTCCGGGACACATACAGAATGAATACACCCCCCGGTTATCAATCTGACAGGTCATTGTGTAACTTGCCGCAGGCAGCTCAGGAGTCTTGTTTTTATGGTATCTTATTTCATCAATCAGCATCTGCGGATGCTCTATCCTTACTCCCAGGGCAAAAGATTTTGCCTCAAGCAGGATTCCCCTCTTATCCAGCAGCGAATAAATATCGCGTGCGGAGTGACCCGTTGCAAGTATCACCGCGTCTGCAGTAAGTTCTTCAGAGTCATTAACTATAACTCCTTTCACAACTCCCTTTTCATAAATCAGATCGGTAACCCTTGATTCAAAGCGGATCTCTCCGCCCGAATTAAGTACAGTTTCTCTTATTGCCTGAACAATTTTAGGAAGCTTGTTTGACCCGATATGGGGATGAGCATCAACCAGGATATCCTGAACCGCACCGTGCTGAACAAGAATATTAAGGACCTTTTTTATATCACCCCGTTTATCAGATCTTGTGTAGAGTTTACCGTCTGAATAAGTGCCTGCTCCTCCCTCGCCAAAACAGTAGTTTGAATCGGGATTGACAAAATGTTCCTGCTGAATTGCTCTCAGGTCTCTGCGTCTGGCTCTTACATCCCTGCCCCGCTCAATCACAACCGGCCTGATTCCTTTTTCTATCAGCCTGAGAGCGGCAAACATTCCGGCCGGACCAAACCCCACAATTATCACTTTTTTATCGCCCTTAACGGGCCTGTAGATCACAGGGGAGAAAATTTCGGGCGGGGTTTCATTAACGTAAACATCAACTGAAAGGCGGTAAACCGGTATGCGGCTTCTTGCATCAAGTGATCTTTTAACCACATTGATTCCGCTTATCTCATTGCGTGACATCCTCATTTTTCCGGAAACAGCAGTAAGTATGGCCCCTTGTTCGTTTATTTCGCCGGGAAGCAGCGCAACTTCGGTGTTATATTTCACTGTTTCTCGTCCTCGCCGCGGGGTAAATTAAACATAAATGTTGATCCCTCGCCGGGTTCACTTTCCACTCTTATTGTTCCGCCGTGTTTCTGAACCATTTCAAGGCAAAGCAGTAATCCCAGACCGCTTCCTTTTTCTTTCTCTGTTCCGAGTGTGGTCTGTATATGCTCAACCTTGAATAATCTTGAGGCAGCCTCACGCGACATTCCCACACCCGTATCCTTCACGCAAATCACCGTGCCCTGCTCAGAATCGGTTGTGTAGATTGCAACAGCCCCGCCGTTGGGAGTAAACTTAATTGAATTGCCAATCAGATTACGGAGTATCAGGTTAAGCATATTCTCATCGGCATGAACAATTATCTCTTCATTAATTTTATTGATGAGTGCAATGTTTTTTGTAACGGCATTCTGGTTAAAGAGCCGCATCACATTTTCAACTATTGTGTTCAGAAGAATATGTTTAGGATTGAATTCCATTCTTCCGGCCTGAAGTCTTGACCAGTTGAGCAGATTTTCAAGCAGATTATATGAACTTTTTGAAACTTCGTTTATTTCGGTTATAAACTTAAGCCGCTCCTCATCGGTGAGTTCCTGGTAGTCATTTATCAGAATCTCAGAGTAACCCTGAAGACCGAAGAACGGACTTTTGAGATCATGCGTTACAATGGAGAAGAATTTTTCTCGCTGTGAATTCACGAGCTGCAGCTCTTCCTCTTTCTGCTTTCTTATCTCAATTTCCTGCTGAAGCGATTCATTCACATCTTTAAGTTCAAGAGTTCTTTCGGCAATCAGATTTTCAAGCTTTTCCTGACGCCCCTTAACAATCCTGTTCCTGTACTTTTCAAGTGAGACCGCCAAGCCCGTAAAAACAAGAAATCCCGCAATTATAAACCACCATGTAAGCCAGAACGGCGGGGTGACTGTTATTTTTATTGATGCGCCTGTGTCATTCCATAATCCGTCGCCGTTGCTTCCTTTAACAATGAAAGTATACTCGCCGGGGGGAAGGTTGGTATATTTTACCTTATTCTCCGTTGAAGGGGCCGACCACTCGCGGTCGAAGCCCTCAAGTTTATAAATGTACTCGTTATTTTCGATAGCGGAGTAATCTGCGGCTATAAATTCAAGCGTGATATTATTCTGGTCATACGCCAGCGTTATTTCATTGCTGTAGGTTACAGTCTTTTCAGTTTTCACCCCTGAGCTGTTCTGATAACCCGGGGCAATCTGATCATCAAACAC
>JABWCA010000049.1 GCA_013359345.1 Ignavibacteriaceae bacterium | reverse complement strand
ACTGTTCCACCGAGAGGATCTCATCTGAATCGGTTGCCATATAATCCCAGCAGATGAATGCTTCCCAGTTGTCCCTCCCCTTTTCATTCAGATAACCTGCAGATTCACTCTGCATTTTATAGCTTCTGTTGTTCCATGTCAGTTTATCAAAAGGCTTTTCAAACATTTTGATCTGATGAGGAAGTTTTTCGTCAATCTGTAAAATATTTACTGGCCGTGTTATAGTGTATTCAGTTTCATCATCTTCTTCAATGTGAAGGTACATAATATCATCACCGGCAACAAGCTTGAATTCATGGGTGTAAAAATCCTCGCCCCAGTCATAAGTGTAAATCTTTTCAACAACATAAGTTTTGAAATTATAATCCACAAGATATCCCTGACCCAGTGATTTGAGAGTCAGATTTGTCGGATCAAAAGAGGGCTCTTCATCTTTCTTTTTCTTAAACCAGCCAAACATAGTGCGCATCCCGAAAATAAAAAGCCGGATAATATTTATTTACCCGGCTGTTGTGAAATTACTTATTTAACATCTTTGCTTTCAGTTCCTGAAGAAGCTGGTCACCTTTTGTATCAGATTCATTCAGGGCCTGATTTATCTGCTGATCAAGGTTAGTGTTGATCCCCTCGAGTTCAGCATAAGCCTGTGCAAGGGTTTCATCTTCATCAACCTTCTGCTTCATTCTCTCAAGCATATTAAGTGTGCTTGATGAATCAATTGATGAAAGCTGTCTGTTGATTTTTTTCATTGATGAAGCCGTCTTTGCCCTGGCTTTAAGAGTGATCAGGTCATTCTCCTGCTGTTGCACGGTTTTCTTCAGTTTATCAATCTGAATGGCAAGCTTATCAACCATCTCAGTCTGTTTCTGATGATTCACTTCGGCTTCGGTTGCCTTTTTAAGACAATCATCCTTTTGTACAAGGGCTTCACGTGCCAGTTTCTCTGCCTGGTCAACAGTCATTTGTCCGCTCTGTGCTTTTTCAAGCAGAAGAACTGCCTTGCGCTCCCAGTCCTGTGCCTGCAGAGAATAAGTGTTTTTATCACGTTCCATTCTGATTGCAATTGCCTTAACTTCAGCAAAAGACTGCATTGCCGTGGCAAGATCTTTTTTAAGGTCTCTTATTGCCTGCTCAGACATCTTGATGGGATCTTCAAGCTTATCAACCACATTATGGGCTTCAGCCTGACCGACTTTAAATAATCTTTTGAAAATGTTCATTGAAAACTCCGTTTATTTGCAAATTTTTAAAAGAAACTCACCGTACTCTGCCATTGCAAGGCTCAGGCCTGAAATGGAGCCTTCAACCTCATTCATATCGAGATTTTCAAGCATGAGTGTGTTTCTGTAAAAAAGATTATTGTTTTCCTCTCCGAGAACAAATGCACCCTGAACCAGTTCACGGTTAATCTGCAGGAGTTTTTTATAAGTTTCTGTACTATCAGATTTTACCGAACCGATAAATTGTTCAAAAATCACCACAGGTGCTTCGCAGTCAATAATAAGATTGGAGATTCCCTTATCTTCATCATTAATCACAACCAGTTCCTCTGCTGCATTCTCGGAAGATATCTGGTATCCGAGACTAATGAGATAATATTTCAATTGTTCAAATTTGCTTTCCATCAGTCACATTCCTTCGCTGGGGTAAATAATCCATAATTTAGTAATTTGATATTATAATTTTACAAAATTTTAAGTGAATTATCAATCTGACACATCAAAGGCTTAATTTGAAATCATTTCACATAATCGCAGAACTATATCTTTCAACGGAGCTGATCAATGATGAAAATACACTTGAGCAGATATTGTTCAGTTCTGCAGACGATGCCGGATTAAAAAGAGTGGATTATCTGAAACATAAATATGTACCACATGGCGTCACCTATATAGTAGTGATAGCCGAGTCACACATTGCAATTCATACTTACCCTGAAAACAACTACCTTTCTCTTGATATTTTCACATGCGGCGAATATGCCGTGATGGAAAAATTTTTAACCCTTTTTGCTGCGGCATCAGGTGCTGAAATTAAATCACGAAAACTCATTGAAAGAGGCAGCGGGGAACTGATAATTTCTTAACCCGTATATTTCCTGAGAATACTCAGTGCTTGATTAAGATATGTCTCCCCAAAAAGATTGTAGTGATTAAGCACATGATATAATTTATACACCGGCTCGCGCTCCTGCCATCCGGGTTCAGGCGGATAGTTTTCTATATAAGCGCTGTAAAACCTCTGGTCAAATCCGCCGAACAGCTTTGTCATTGCAAGATCTGCCTCCCGGTCACCATAGTACACTGCAGGATCTATAAGCACCGGAACGCCCCCTTCTCCGCAAAGATAATTACCCGACCATAAATCACCATGCAACAGAGATCTTGTTGCATTATAGCTTTCTGTAATATCCCGGATTCTCTTTTCAGCCTTCACAAACTCCGAAGATAGAAGACTGCCGGCTCCTCCTTTTTTCTCTGCAAGCTTTATCTGATAAAGCAAGCGTCTGGTCATGTAAAAATCGGACCATGAAGCAGAAGGAGTGTTTATCTGCGAGGTCAGACCTATGAAATTGTTTTCTGAAAAGCCGAAAAAACTACCGTTAATGCGGTGAAGTGCTGCAAATTCAAGTCCGAACCTTTCCCAGAATTCATTACTGCTCCTGCCTTCTGATATATATTCCAGAACAAGAAGGTTACCTTCACTGAAGATAACATCAGGAGTTCTGATAACGGCTGCCTTTCTTATCTCATTAAGGCCTGTAACTTCTGACGCAGCATAACTGTTGCTCCCGTCATATACCTTCACAAAGAAATGTTCACCTCTGGTGGTTTCTGCATGAAATGATGAAGCAATGCTGCCTCCGTGAAGAGGCCTGAATGATCTGAACTCACGCTTCAGATTAAATTCAAGTTCAGATTTAACCGATATCATGTTTTTCTTTAATATCCCTGAGTAAACCCTGAGCAACGTCTTCCATTATATCTATCACATGTTCAAAGCCTTCGGGGCCTCCGTAGTATGGATCTGGCACTTCTTTCTCTTTCCTGTTTTTTGCAAAATCAGTTGCAAAAAATACTTTATCACGGTAAACCTTTCCGGGATCAAGCCGTAGATAATCATGATAGTTATTCTGATCCATGATCAGAATATAGTCAAACTCAAAAAAATCTTCTGACCGTATTTTCCTTGCCCTGTGGGTAATCTCATAACCTCTCTTAAGAGCATGTTTTCTCATTCTGGAATCAGCATGCTCACCGGTATGATACCCTGCCATTCCGGCTGAATCAACACTGATTTTGCTGTTAAGTCCCTTATCATTTACAAGTTTCTGAAAAATAGCCTCACCAACCGGTGATCTGCAGATGTTTCCGAGGCAGACAAACAGAACTTTAATCAAATTAACACCTGTTCTTGTTTAATAAAAATAAACACACATCTTATAAATTTAAGAGATTTTAGTAATTTTGTGAAACGACTTTTTGCGGAAGATTTAACGGAAATAAAATGACAAACCCCCTGATTAAAGAAATATTTAACTCATCTGAAGATTATCTTGGTAAAGAAATAACCCTTACCGGTTGGGTCAGAACCCACAGAGTATCAAAAAATTTCGGATTTATTGAACTGAATGACGGCAGCTCTTTCAAAAACCTGCAGGTTGTTTTTGAAGACACACTACCAAATTTTGATGAAATAAGCAGAATTACCCTTGGTTCTTCCATTAAAGTGACCGGTGTTCTTGTTGAATCACCCGGAGCAAAGCAGCCCGTTGAACTTAAATCAGGCTCAATTGAAATCATAGGGCTTGCCGATCTTGATTTCCCGATCCAGAAAAAAAGGCATACGTTTGAGTATCTGAGAACAATAGCGCATCTCAGGCCCAGAACAAACACATTTATGGCTGTTTTCAGAGTACGTTCCATAATATCATACGCCATTCATAAGTTTTTTAATGAAAGAGGATTTGTCTACGTACATACGCCTATAATCACAAGCACCGATGCAGAGGGTGCGGGAGAAATGTTCAGGGTAACCACCCTTGATCATCACAATCCCCCCCGCAATGAACATGGCCATGTTGATTTTTCTCAGGAAATATTCGGGAAACAGGCGCATCTTACCGTGAGCGGACAGTTAACAGTTGAGCCTTTCTGCACCGCCTTCAGAAATGTTTACACATTCGGGCCCACTTTCAGAGCAGAAAACTCAAACACGGCAAGACACGCCAATGAATTCTGGATGATTGAACCTGAAATTGCATTCGGTGACCTTAATGATGATATGCGGCTTGCAGAAGATATGATGAAATTCGTGATCAATGAAGTAATGACACAGGCTCCCGATGAAATGGAATTCTTTGATAAGTTTATAGATAATGAACTGATAAAGCGCCTTGATAATGTGCTTAATTCTGAGTTTAAGGTTATAACATACACAGAAGCAATTGACCTGCTGAATAAATCAGGTCATGAGTTTGAGTATCCCACAACATGGGGTGAAAATCTTCAGACCGAACATGAAAGATATATAACCGAACAGATCTTTAATAAGCCCGTATTCGTCATAGATTATCCGAAAGAAATAAAAGCTTTTTATATGAAGCTCAATGAGGATGATAAGACGGTAAGAGCAATGGATCTTCTTGTTCCGGGAGTCGGTGAGATAATAGGCGGCAGCCAGAGAGAAGACAGGCCGGAAGTGCTTGAAGCAAAGTTCAGACAATTCGGGATTAATCTTGAAGAATACTCATGGTATCAGGATATCAGAAGATACGGCACATTTCCTCATGCTGGATTCGGACTTGGCCTTGAACGGGCTGTAATGTATATAACGGGTATGAAAAACATCCGCGATGTTGTACCCTATCCCAGAACTCCCAATAACGTATTGTTCTGACAGAAATCAATTTAATGGAAAGGAGTTCTTATGACTCCTTTTCTTTTTTATAACAAGCTGAAAGATAACAATGGCAGCAAATTCTGATGACAGGTTAAAAGGAATATTTCAGATATTCATAATATTTCTGATAGTTCTCTGTTTTTATCTGCTTTCAATCTTTTCGACAATAATAGTGCCCCTTGCGTTTGCTTTTCTGCTGGCCTCATTCTTTCAGCCGCTTATTTTCTGGCTGGCCAAAAAGAAAGTGCCCAAGATCATCATCTTTCCGCTTATAACAATGATCACCCTGGGTTTCCTTTCACTATTATACACCATTCTGTATAACTCAGCCACACAGGTTGTGGAGCAGAGTCCGGAGCTTCTTCAGCAGCTTTATCAGAGAGTGCTCCCGCTGGCCGAGTTATTCTCCAACTTCATAAAAATCTTTTTTGGTGTGAACATCAATGATCAGGATGCATTTACACAGATTCTGCAGAAAATAAATCTATCACTTATTCTCGGCAATACATTTGATTCAATAACCTCTTTCACGGGTTCATTTTTCTGGTTCTCTATCTATTTTTCTGTTTTTCTGATAGGGCTCCCGAACTATGCCAACTATCTTGGTTATGTCGCCGGAAGAAAGGCTGATTCTGCATCACTTATTAAAGTATATGAGAGAATTCAGAAACAAATTTATAAGTATATACTCCTTAAGGTCTTTGTGGCGTTTCTTTCGGCCACAGTGGTATATGTGGTCTGTTTTATTTTTAATATTAAATTCTCATTTTTATGGGCATTTCTCACCTTTATACTAAGTTTTATACCATACATAGGAGCAATAACCGGTGTTATACTCCCCTCGCTGATGGCAATAATTCAGTTTGACAGCCCTTTCACAATATTATTGTTTATCACGATACTCACCGGAAAGCAGCAGCTGATCGGGAATATTTTTGAACCGATTCTCATGGGGCATTCACTAAGGATAAACACAATAACAGCAATGTTCGGTCTTGTTTTCTGGGGTTATCTGTGGGGTGTTTCAGGACTTTTCCTCGGCATTCCTTTTCTTGTAATTCTAAAACTTGTGCTTGAAAGATTTCCTGAAACCGAAGTTATGGCAAGAGTGATGGGTTATGCAGAAGATGAAAAGGGAAAGAAGCTTAAGAACTGGAGAATTCCCGGAATCACAGATGACCATGACACCGGTGAATACTCCGATAAAGAATTTGAATCAGAAAGCGAACAAAAGTAAATCTTTTTGAAACTTAATAAGAACCCTTTTGGTTCTGAATTATACATAACATAAAAATTAAAGGAAAAAAATGGCCGAAGTATTATTTGCCGGTAACACAGTCAAAACTGCAGGGAACTTACCTGAGACAGGTTCTGCTGCACCCGATTTCAAACTGGTGAAAACAGATCTCAGCGATGCATCATTAGCAGATTTTAAGGGTAAAAAAGTTATTCTTAACATATTCCCCAGCCTTGATACAGCAGTCTGCGCAACTTCTATCAGAAAGTTCAATCAGGAAGCTTCATCACTTGATAATACTGTAGTGCTTTGTATTTCCAAAGATACTCCCTTTGCTCATAAAAAATTCTGCACGACCGAAGGACTTGAAAATGTTGTGAGCCTCTCAGAATTCAGATATAATGAATTCGGATCAAGCTACGGCGTAACATTTGAGGAAGGACCTTTCAAAGGTTTATTCTCAAGATCAATAGTTGTAATTGATGAAAACGGCAAAGTTGTTCATACTGAACAGGTACCGAACACAGGCGACGAACCAAACTATGAAAAAGCGCTCGCAGCCGTAAAATAATCTCAAGTGGGGTTGTCTTTTTCCGAAGAGGGCAATATTTCAGGAACTGACATCCCCGCACACTTTCCCACCTTTAATAACTAATTCCGGAATAAGCATGCAAAGACTAATATTATTTGCGGCAGTAATGATGATTTCTGCTGTCACATTATATAGCCAGAGCAATGAATACAGGGTTCCAGATCAGGTAAATCTGATAAATAAGGATTCTCTGATAAGCAATATTATCAAAATCTCATCAGATGAATTTGAGGGTCGCGCCCCGGCTTCAAAAGGCGAAAAACTGACTCTCGACTATCTGACTAAAAAGTACTCTGAGGCAGGTGCTCTTCCGGGCAACGGAAATTCATACCTGCAGAGGCTTGAGATTACAGAAGTTTATTCAGAAGCACCTGAGTACCTTTATTTCAAAGGAAAAGGTTCAGAAATAAAGCTGAAACACGCCGAGGAATTCACAGCCCAGTCAAGGAGAATCACCCCCGATATTAGTCTCAGCGATGCGGAGCTTGTTTTTGCAGGTTATGGAATAGTTGCACCTGAATATAACTGGAATGATTATGCCGGAATTGACTGGAAAAATAAAATTGCTGTGGTCTTTGTAAATGATCCCGGATATGCAACAGGAGATTCAACCCTCTTCACCGGTAAGGCAATGACTTATTACGGAAGATGGACTTACAAGTATGAGGAGGCTGCCAGACAGGGTGCCGCGGGTATTCTTATAATTCACGAAACAGGGCCTGCTTCATATCCCTGGGAAGTCGTTAAAAACGGCTGGACCGGCACAGAGTATTATGTGGTATCTGCAATGAATAATATGGAAAGATCAGCGGTTGAAGGATGGATAACAGATTTCAAGGCAAAGGAACTTTTTACGGCGGCGGGTTATGATTTTGATGCGCTCAGGAAAAGAGCTGTCACCCCGGGATTCAGGCCATTTTCATTGGGTTTTACCACCGATATAAAGATAAGCAACAGTTACAAAGCAACCGAAACACATAATTTCATTGCTAAAATACCCGGCACAAAGAGAGCCGAAGAATATATTATCTATACCGCCCATTATGATCATCTCGGAATTGATACAACATTAGCGGGAGATCAGATATTTAACGGCGCGCGTGATAATGCTTCGGGTACAGCAGCGCTTATTGAGATTGCGAGGGCATTTGCAAATCTGCAGGGGGAATATAAAAATGAGAGAACAATTGTTTTTATCGGAACAGGTGCTGAAGAGAGGGGTCTGCTGGGTGCTGAATATTATACGGCAAACCCCGTATATCCCCTTGAACAGACTGTTGCCGTCATAAACATTGACGGACTGAATATATACGGACCCACAAAAGATATCACTCAGATAGGCAAGGGCTTATCAGCACTTGATTCTTTTGTGGAAAAAGCAGCATCTCTTAAAAATAAATATGTGTCACCCGATATGAATCCGGCAAGCGGGGGCTTTTTCAGATCCGACCACTTCCCTTTTGCAAAAAAAGGCGTTCCTGCAATGTATCTTGGCGGAGGGCGTGAGCATTCAGAGTTCGGATTTGATTACATTAAGAAAAAGAATGATGAATGGGGAAAAACAAAATATCACAGAGTTGGTGACGAGTATGATGAGTCATACTGGGATCTCAGCGGAGCGATGGATGATATCAAAATAGGCTTTATGATTGGTCATATGTTAAGCAGAACCTCCTCATTCCCTGAGTGGAACGAAGGAACCGCTTTCAAAACGCTTCGTGACAAAATGATGAAAGTAAAAGCTGACTGAAAATTGTCAGTTACTGATAAACACCGTCTTTACATTACAAAATTCCTTTAAGCCGAACGGAGAGAGCTCGCGGCCATAACCCGAGCTCTTGATCCCGCCAAACGGCAGCCTCGGATCAGATTTCACGAAATTATTCACAAAACAGTTGCCTGCCTCAAGAATATTTTTTGCAAGCCATTCCCCTTTTTCAGTATCTTCAGTAAAAACAGAAGCTCCCAGGCCGTAATCAGTGTCGTTGGCAATCCGAAGAGCATCATCATCACTTTTTGCTCTGATGAGAGGTGAAACCGGACCAAATAATTCTTCTTTATATGCCGGTGAGCCTTTTTTTACATTTTCAAGTACAGTTGCGGGATAGAAATAGCCGCTGTGGTCAGGTATGTAACCCCCTGTTATTACATTTGCACCTGCTTTAACTGCTCTTTCAACCTGATCGTGAAGCTTATCCCTAAGATCAATCCTGGCAAGAGGACCAAGACGGCAGCTTTCGTTTGAGGGATCCTCAATCGTTACTTTTTTCATTTCGGTGAGAAAGGCTTCAGCAAATGCATCATAAACTTTTGATGAAATAATAAATCTCTTTGCCGCAACACAGCTCTGTCCGTTGTTTATCAGCCTGGAAGTGACGCAAGCTTTTACAGCCTTCTGAATATCAGCATCCCGTAGAATTACATAAGGATCGCTCCCGCCAAGTTCGAACAGCGATTTTTTCATCAGTTTGCCGGTCAGCGAAGCTACCTTTTTACCCGCTGCCGTGCTCCCTGTCATTGAGAGCCCTTTAATCCGCCGGTCTGAAAGTATTTTCTTAACCTGGTCATGTGTGATAAATATATTTGTGTATGTACCGGGTTCAAATCCCGATTCATCAAATAAAGATGCAAGAAATATGGCGCATTCAGGCACTGAGGGAGCATGCTTAAGTAAGACAGTGTTTCCGGAAAGAATTGCAGGAATTGCAAATCTGAGAGCCTGCCAGTAAGGGAAATTCCAGGGCATAATGCCAATCAGTACTCCGAGCGGTCTGAATGATACGAAACTCTTTTTTGCATCTGTTTCAACATTTATATCCGCCAGTTCCTTTTCGGCGATATCCGCATAATAATCACAGAGCCAGGCGCATTTTTCAACCTCTGCTCTTGCCTGCACAATCGGTTTCCCCATGTTGGAGGTCATGCTTCGGGCATGCAGCTCTGATTGATCTCTGAGATTCTGTGCGTAATTGCGCACTCTTTCGATTCTGACCTGCAGAGGCTGGTAAATATTAGCTTTGAATCTGTGGTCTGCCTGTGTGAGCAGAGTCCGGAGTCTGTTGTCCGTAATTGTATTGTAAGATGAAAGTAACTCTCCGTTTGCCGGATTATATGCGTTAAACATTTTCAGATTTCTTTTTTATTACGACAATTGTTTTGTCATCATTGTAGGTGCCTTTTGCAGTGAATCTTACAACGGCATCAATAATTCTTATTGCTATTTCCTTAGGTGATTTAGAAGAATGCTTCTTTATTATTTCAAGCAGCCTTTTATCACCAAACTGCTCATCATTTTCATCTGTTGATTCTGTAACCCCGTCTGAATATAATACAAGAAGGTCACCTGGTCTGAAATTGATATTATCAACATGATATCCCATATCGGGAGCCGGACCAAGCACCATTCCGGTGGGATTCAAAAATGTTACCGTGCCGTCAGTGCTGAGAAAGATCGGGGGGTTATGTCCGGCATTGGAATAAAGAAACAGGCCGTGCTTATCTTTCGAAAGCTCACCGTAAAACATCGAGGTGAATTTATCGTCACCGAATATTTTATGCACAAGCCGGTTCAGTTTCTTCATGAATGTATTAATTTTTATCTCAAAAGTCATTGCCATTCTCACTGCCCCGCTTATGTACATGGCTTCTGCTGCTGCAGCAACTCCCTTACTGGCGGCATCGCCAAGTGCAATACCAAGTTTTGATTTATCCTCTCCGATCTCAAGGTAATCAAAGAAATCCCCTCCGAGTGTTTCAGCCGGAATTGTAACTCCGTAGAGATCATAATCATGGAAATGAAATTCATGCTCGGGAATGATTCTTTTCTGGATGAGAAGTGCCTTATCAAGATCTTCCTTAATCTGCAGATGTGACTTTGAGGTTCTGAGTTCCTTCAGCTTTGATGTGAGAACTGTGGCAATAATGTTCAGAGTTTCCCTGAACTCGTTGTTTAACTCACTGCTGTTAAGTGCAATCAGATATTCAAAATAGGGCTTGTTATCTATAGTTATCTTACTGCCAACTCCGGCTGCTGCATACTGGAATATTCCCTTCTGCCTTAAAACTATATTTGTTTCATTTGCCAGTATTGCCCTGTGGGTGATAAACTTATCAAAGATGGGATAATCAATTATATGTATCAGAAAATGATTTTCAATTTTTCCCATCTGACCATACTGGTATTTCAGCTGATAGGCTTTCTCCTTTGTTCTGAGCTGCCATACCCTTCCCCCTGTTATGGGAGTTTCAGCCTCATCAATAAGATCTTTCAGCACCGATTTGAGCATTGCCAGTTCGCTGGCAAATTTCTTTGCCGCGAAACGCTCAATCATTTTGTGGAGTCGTTTATAATACATCAGAGTTTACTCACTCTGAAATGAAATTAAATCCTCAATTGCCTTTTTGCAAACGGGGCAGAAATTATCTATTGTTATAGAGAACATAGTGCAATCCTGTTTGGGACGGTAAACTCCCTTGGCAACATAGCCCCCGCCTTCAAACACACCCACAACCGGGAGATACTCAGGCTTTGCCGGAGTTGGCACAGGGACATTCTTAGGCACGAGATGCTTCCATTTGCTTTCAAAATTAACGAGGGTTGTTATGTTGGCTTCAAGTGGTTCAACGTCAAGCGGGTAAAAATCAACATAGGCAGTTGAACTTGTGTAATATTCATCAGCAAGGAACCCGAAACTGTGTCCGAATTCATGCACAAAAACATAGGGGGAATAATTGTTATCTGCCACAGATACGGCATAGTGATTGTAAATTGCTCCGCCGCCGTATTTGGATGAGTTCACAAGTATGTAAATATGTTCATAAGGGGCGTTTGCGGCAAGGTCTCTCACTGCCTTGTTGTCTTCTGTCATCAGGTAACGTTCTTCATCAAAAGTATAAAATGATGTTGAAGCCACTGTTGATTTCCACACACCTTTGGCCGGTATATCAGTTCCGCTTTCCTCAGAGGGAGCAAGAACAAGATAAAAATTAAATTTCTCTGAATTCTGTTTGAAAGGTGTTACCGAAAGCATTGTATCAACCAGCCTGCGTGCATCCTTTTTGAATTTTTCCATTTCCTGAGCGGTATATCCTTCGGGTATTATAACTATATCCACCCTTTTTGAATTATCGCCCGTAACATGAAGGTCATAAAGCGGGAACTTGTTTCTTCTTTCCTTTTTTATGAAGTAGTCAGCCGGATCAATATCCATGGAGAATTTTTCATGAAGCAGATTCTTTTTATCCCGGGTGTAAAATTTAACTTTAACTTTTTTTAACGGGAAGGGAATAATAACAGTTTCACTGAATGATTTGCTGATTGTATTGGCTTCTTCGGTGGTCTGCCATTCAGAAAACAGAGTGGAATAATGTTTAGAATAGATAAGCCGGCCAGATTCGGCATCGGTCACTTCCACCTTATATTTTCCGTAATTAAATTTATCAATAAGATTAACTTTTGAACCGGCCCATTTCCCCTCTTCAATCATCTCGTCAAAATAATACGAATCACTTGTCTTGTTACCGGCGTGGAAGTAATCAATTCTCAGTGTTTTATCAGTAAAGTAGTCTTCAAATTTAAAAAAGGATTGAGCGTGGGCTGCAATGGAAATGAAAATAAATAGCAGAAGTGCTTTCATGAATACCTCTAAAGTAAACGGCTTAAGTAAAAGTTTAAATTTAATGAATTACAGGAAATTATTTAAGAGGATATAAGGATTGCTTCAGCGAAATCTTATCCCTTTAAAACCTCTTCAATCTTTTCTGCAAGAATAAAATCCTTTTCCGTAACCCCTCCCTCACTGTGAGTCGAAATCATGATTTTAAGTTTATTCCAGCCGTGTATAAGAATGTCAGGATGGTGATCCATGGCCTCGGCATACTCACCTATCTTATTCACGACCTTCAGATTTTCTGCAAAATCTTTGAGTACAGCGTTTAATTCAAGCTGGTTGTTATCATATTTCCAGCTCCCCGAAAGTTTATTCATATTTTCATTTATTGCTTTCTGATCAAGCAGTGACATGTTAACCTCTTTTGATAAGATAAAAAAAGGGCTCTTGCGAGCCCTTAAATCAATTGGCTATTTCCTCAAGTGAGTTTGAATCAAGGAAGACGAGCCTGTTCTGATCCTCCACAAACCTTACTATGATTTTGGCGCCTTCTTTAAAAGTGCCTCTGAGGATTTCCTCACTGAGAGGATCTTCAACATACTGCTGAATTGCTCTTCTCAGCGGGCGGGCTCCGTATTTCTGATCATAACCGCGGTCGGCAAGGAATCCCTTGGCTCCGTCTTCAAGCTCAAGTTCCATCTTGTTTTCTCTGATATTATTCATGATGTCCTGTATTTCAACATCAACAATCTTAACAATATCTTCTTTTGTAAGATTTCTGAACACAATTGTTTCATCCAGTCTGTTCAGGAACTCAGGGCTGAAGAGCTTTTTAACGGCTTCATCTATGGTAGATTTCATGCTGTTGTACTGGTCACTATCCTTGGCCTGGTTAAATCCGAACGAGGATATTTCCTTAATATCACGAACACCGATATTTGAAGTCATGATTATAATTGTGTTTCTGAAATCAATCCTTCTGCCAAGCGAATCTGTCAGTCTTCCTTCGTCAAGCACCTGAAGAAGTATTGAGAATATATCAGGATGAGCTTTTTCAATTTCATCAAAAAGCACAACAGAATATGGCTTTCTTCTTACTTTTTCTGAAAGCTGGCCGCCTTCTTCATACCCAACATAGCCGGGAGGCGCTCCGACGAGTCTTGATACGGAGAATTTCTCCATATACTCACTCATATCAATTTTAATGAGAGCATCTTCGGTGTCAAACAGATATCTTGCAAGAACTTTGCATAGTTCGGTTTTTCCAACGCCTGTCGGGCCGAGGAATATGAAAGAGCCTATAGGGCGGTTAGGATTCTTAAGGCCTGCACGGGTTCTTCTTATAGCTCTTGTCAGCTTGGATACCGCCTCTTCCTGACCGATTATATGCTTTTCAAGTTCCTGCTGCATATTAAGGAGTTTTTCGGATTCTGTCTGAGCCACCTTATTCACGGGGATACCGGTCATCATTGCAACCACTGTTGCAACGTCATCTTCGGTGACTTCGTAAACAATTTCCTTTGATTCTTCCTCCCAGACATCTTTGGCTTTTTCAAGATCTGCCTGCAGGTTTCTTTCTTTATCTCTTAAACGTGCAGCTTCTTCATAATCCTGCATTTTAACAACGTTTGCTTTTTCTTTTCTGAGCAGATCAATTTCTTCCTCAAGAGCAAGGATGTGAGCGGGCACTTCAAAATTTCTCATGTGCACGCGGCTTCCTGCCTCATCAATAACGTCAATTGCCTTATCAGGCAGATGTCTGTCTGTAATATAGCGTGTGCTCAGTTTTACAGACGACTCAATAGCCTGAGGGGAATATTTAACTCTGTGGTGCTCCTCATATTTGATCTTGATATTTTCAAGAATCTGAAGAGTTTCTTCATGACTGGGGGGATCAACCATCACCTTCTGGAATCTTCTGTCAAGTGCTCCGTCAGTTTCAATAAACTTTCTGTATTCATCAAGTGTGGTGGCACCGATGCACTGGAAATCACCTCTTGCAAGCGCAGGTTTGAACATATTTGATGCATCAAGTGATCCGGATGCTCCGCCTGCTCCCACAATTGTATGGAGCTCATCAATAAAGATGATCACATCGCGCGCTTTTTCAAGTTCGTTCAGGAGTGCCTTCATTCTCTCTTCAAACTGGCCGCGGTATTTTGTGCCTGCAACAAGTCCGGCAAGATCAAGGGTTACCACGCGTTTTTCCTGAAGAATTCTGGGCACTTTCTTTTCAATTATTCTTATTGCAAGACCCTCAGCAATTGCGGTTTTGCCAACTCCGGGCTCGCCTATAAGAACAGGGTTGTTTTTCTTGCGTCTTGAAAGAATCTGTGCAACTCTTTCAATTTCTTTCTCTCTGCCAATAACGGGATCGAGCTTGTTTTCAACAGCGAGCTTTGTGAGATCGCGGCCAAAGTTATCAAGCACAGGGGTCTTTGTTTTTTCCTGCTTCTTGCTGCCGGGAGGGGTTGAACCGGGATTGGATTTATCTGCTGAACTTCCCTGTCTGGGGTCTTTGCTGCTGAGCAGATTGTTCAGTTCATTTCTGGCAGTCTCATACGTAACACCAAACTGAGCCATGATCTGGGTGGCAAGATTGTCTTCATCTCTTAAAAGTGAAAGGAGCAGATGTTCAGTTCCTATAACGTCTGCTTTATAAATTTTTGCTTCTATCTGCGAGATCTTCACGGCTTTTTCAGCCTGTTTGGTTAGCGGGAGGCTCCCGATTGTAAGCAAACCGCCGTTTGACCTGACGGAGTCTTCAACCGATTTCTTGAGCTCAATGAGATCGCAGTCAAGATTTTTCAGAATCCTGACAGCCACCCCTTGCCCTTCTCTTATGATCCCGAGCAGCAGATGTTCAGTTCCGATGTAATCGTGACCTAATCTGACGGCTTCTTCTCTGCTGAGTCTTATCACATCCTGCAGTCTGTCGGAGAAATTATTATCCATATCAATATCCTGAATTATTAAAGTTCATAACCAATAATACTATAACAATAATCAAATAAAAAAAGTTGTTTTCAGGCATTACTGCCGCCTTTACAGATTAAACGTCCGGAAACCGTTAAAGTTTCGGACTTATCTGCCTCTACCTTTTTTTGCTGTGCCCTGCGTTTTTTCCTTCAGCCTGGCAAATCCTCATAACTTCTTCATATTCCATACCCGCAGCATCGGTGTTCTTCGGTATCCTGAAATTGCTGCCTTTGTATGCAATATAAGGGCCCCATCTTCCGTTCAGTATCTTAAGATCCGGATCTTCGGGGAAAAGCTTTATAAATTTATTTCCGTCTTTTTCCCGTTTCTCTTCAATAAGTTCAATGCACCTTTCAAGAGAAATGGCGTAAGGATCATCTGCTTTGGGGATTGATACAAATTTACCGTCATGCCTGACATAAGGCCCGAACTTACCGATAGCGACGGTGATATCGTTTCCTTCATATTCGCCGACTGACCTTGGCAATTTAAATAATGATAAAGCATCTTCCAAAGAAATCATATCAATACGCTGGTCTTTTTTTAATCCCGCAAACCTTGGTTTGTAATCAGGATCATCAGGTTTGGTGAGCTGAATAACCGGTCCGAATCTGGCCATTCTTGCACTCACGTGCTCCCCTGTTTCAGGGTTTATTCCGAGAAAACGCTCACCGGTTATTTTACCGGAGTTTTCAAGTGTTTCCTCGATATTCTGATGGAATGGCTTATAGAAGGTTTCAAGCATTTCAGTGCCGTCAAGTGCTCCGTTAGAAACGTCATCAAGCTGCTGTTCAATTTTTGCGGTGAACTTGAAATCAACTATCTGAGAGAACTCATTAACCAGAAAATCATTAACCAGCATCCCGATATCGGTAGGGAAAAGTTTTGCTTTTTCAGCTCCGTAATTTTCGGTTGCCTTGCCCTGGGTGACATTTCCTGCCGAATCGAGACTGATTACCTGATACTCTCTCTCTTTACCCGGTCTTTCATCTTTAACCACATATCCGCGGTTCTGGATATTGCTGATTACGGGTGCATAGGTTGAAGGGCGGCCAATACCAAGCTCCTCCAGTTTTTTAACGAGGCTGGCTTCTGTATAGCGTGCGTTTGGTCTGGCAAACCGCTGAGTTGCCGTGATTTCCCTGTTAAAGAGCTTTTCTCCTGTCTTTAACGGCGGGAGTATCTTTTCTGATGAATCTTCGTTCTCATCTTCATCACGCGATTCAATGTAGAGCTTAAGAAATCCGTCAAAAAGAATTGATTCACCTTCTGCAACAAACTGATAAGGGCTTGTCGAAATATCAATTTTGGCAATATTCTTTTCAAGAACGGCGTCTGCCATCTGTGATGCGAGAGTTCTTTTCCTGATCAGATCATAAAGCATCTGATCATCACGCGTACCGTCAATTTTGATCCGGTCTATATATGCAGGTCTGATAGCCTCATGCGCTTCCTGGGCATTGGCCGTCCTGGTTCTGAATTTTCTGAAGTGATGATATTCCGGCCCGAAAGTATTCTCAATCTCCTTCTTTGCGGTGTTAAGCGCAAGCTGGGAAAGATTTACTGAATCGGTTCTCATATATGTTATATAACCCGATTCATACAGCCGCTGGGCAACAACCATTGTGCGCGAAACCGAGAATCTGAGCTTTCTTGCTGCTTCCTGCTGCAGGGTTGAAGTTGTGAACGGCGGAGCAGGAGTACGCCTTACTTCTTTTCTTTCAAGATCACCCACTGAGAACGATGCTCCCCGGCAGGCATTGATAAATGCAAGGGCTTCATCATAAGTGTCAAATCTCTTGTTAAGTTCGGCATCAAGAGAAGATTTTTTACCTTTGGCTTCGGCAAGGGCAAATGTTCCCGTCACACGGTATGAGTATGTGGTGTTGAAATTTTCAATTTCACGCTCACGTTCAACAATCAGTCTTACTGCCACAGACTGTACCCTGCCTGCCGATAGCGACGGTCTTACCTTCTTCCATAACACGGGTGAGATTTCAAATCCAACCAGACGGTCAAGTATTCGCCTTGACTGCTGAGCATTCACAAGGTTATCATCAATTGTCCTCGGATTTGAAACTGCATTAAGTATTGCATCTTTGGTGATTTCGTGAAAAACGATTCTTCTGATTTTATCATTTTTAAGTTTCAGCACTTCTTTAAGATGCCAGGCAATAGCTTCACCCTCACGGTCCTCGTCAGTTGCAAGCCAGACGACTTCTGCGCCGTCAGAAAGCTTTTTAAGCTCATCCACAACTTTCTTTTTATCGCTTGAAACCGTGTAAAGGGGCCTGAAACCTCCTTTAATATCAACACCATTATCTTTCTTGGAAAGATCACGAACGTGTCCGTAACAAGATTTTACAGTAAAATCGCTTCCTAAAAACTTCTCAATAGTTTTAGCTTTGGCGGGTGATTCAACAATTACTAAATTTTTTACCATTTTCGGATTCTATCCCATGATTAACTTAACAGTTATGAGTGCCATCTGGAAATCAGCAGTCAACGAACTCGCATTCTTCGTTGCAATAACCTATCTCAATGGTTTCATGATCTATTTTATATTTTCTTGAAATTTCTCTTATTTGTTTTCTGATCCTGATTATATGCTCCGGATCAGTTTCTCTTTCAATAACAACATGCAGTGTAAGTACATTATAGTTGCCGTCCATAGTCCATAAATGGAAATCATGAACTGATCTGATTCCTTCTATTTTCCTGACTTCATCAAGCACGCTGCTGCTTTCGACATCTTCAGGCACTGCCTGAAGGAATATTTTAACAAACTCTTTAATATTTAATATCGCTTTATACAATATAAACAATGCTATTGCAATAGAAATTGCGGGATCTATCACAGTAAGTTTTGTAAAATAAATTACCACAGAAGCCACCAGCACCGAAACCCATCCGAGAATATCCTCAAGCAAATGCAGTTTTATGGCTCTCTGGTTACGTTCTGAGCTTTCAAGCCGCCGGTATCCCATATAATTGATAACTATGCCGGCAACTGCCATCAGAAACATTATGGCACTGTTAGTCTCTTCAGGATTAAAAACTCTCTGCACTGCTTCGTATATAATAGATAAAGATCCCGCAGCTACAATAAGTGAACTGATTACGGCACTGAGAAGCGAAAATCGTTTATAACCGTAGCTGTAGTTATCATCCCTCTTCCTGACCGATATCTTTTCCAGGAACATTGCAAGCAGAATTGCAAGTGAATCACCCAGATCATGCAGGGCATCTGACATTATGGCAACCGAGTTTGAGAGAAATCCGCCTGCCAGTTCAAATACC
>JABWCA010000323.1 GCA_013359345.1 Ignavibacteriaceae bacterium | reverse complement strand
TGGCTTATGTATGCTGTGTGGGGGCACAGACTGATCTGATTTTTGACGGTGCAAGTATGTGCTTTGGCTCTGATGGTGAACTTGTTAAGGTCGGAAATTTGTACGGTGAGGAAAGATTTATTTTTGATACGTCTGAAGATACAGCCCCGGTCAGTATTTCTGATGAGGTTTTTGAGGAAGAGATAATTAACTCGCTCGTTACCGGCATAAGGGATTACGCAGTAAAATCGGGATTCAGTAAGGCACTTATAGGATTGAGCGGCGGAATTGATTCTGCAATCGTGACCTGGCTGGCGGTTCAGGCACTCGGTAAAGACAATGTGCACGTTGTTCTGATGCCTTCAAAGTACTCAAGCGAAGGCAGTGTAAACGATTCCCTGAAACTGATACAAAATCTCGGAATCTCACATGATACAATTTCAATTCAGCCGGTGGTTGATAAGCTTCTTGAAGTTATGACTCCCTATTTCGGCGGGCTTGCTCCCGATATCACCGAGGAGAATATGCAGTCAAGAACAAGGGGACTCTACCTGATGTCGCTAGCAAACAAGTTCAGGTACCTGCTCCTTACAACCGGCAATAAATCAGAAATGGCCACGGGATACGCAACCTTGTACGGTGATATGTGCGGTGCGCTTGCCGTTATAGCCGATGTTTATAAAACCGATATTTACAGGCTTTCCCGATACATTAACCGTAACGGTGAGGTCATCCCCGATGAAATTATCACCAAGGCTCCTTCGGCAGAGCTCAAACCTGATCAGAAAGATCAGGACACTCTTCCTCCTTATGAGGTGCTTGATACGATCTTAAAGATGTATCTTGAAGAGAACAAGGAAATCAATGAAATCAGTGCTGTTGTTAAAGACAGAGAACTCGTTAAAAGAGTGCTGAAAATGGTTGATATGAATGAATTTAAAAGAAAACAGGCGGCTCCTGCACTCAGGGTATCAAACAAAGCCTTTGGGTACGGACGGCGCTTCCCCATAGTTCAAAAGTGGAGCAGAGAATGAAATCAAAGCAGTTTCTTGCAGCATTTTTACTCTTTATTTCAGCGGTGCCGGTTATGGCACAGTTCGGAGCTGAAAATGTTGTCGGAGTAAAATTTTACACATCACGCGAAACAGTTCCTGCAGGCAAAGAAGTAAAGCTTGCGGTTGAAATGAATATTGAGTCGGGTTTTCATATCAATTCCAACCGGCCGAAAGATGAGTTTCTGATCCCTACAAGTGTCAGAATAAAGGCACCCGCGGGCATCTCTCTCGGCGCAATGATATTTCCGCCTGCGAATGATTATAACTTTGAGTTTTCTGATAAGCCGGTATCAGTTTTTGAAGGCACCATTTATATATCAGGACTTATAAAAGTTGCCGAAACGGTTGCCCCCGGCACCTATCAGACTGATGTAACTGTTGAATATCAGGCATGTAATGACCAGTCATGCATGCCGCCGAAACGGGTCACTGAAAAGGTGACAATTAATGTGGCTGCCAAAGACGGCAAACCGGTTGAAATCAATAATTCTGTTTTTGCAAGGCTCCCTGTTGCATACTCACCTGATAAAAAGGAAGAGAAAAAAGAGGATAAGGATTCAACAGAAGCTGAAGCAAAGCAGTTAACAGCGCTTAATACCTTTCTTGGTCAGGATGTTGCTCTGCCGGGAGAAAACCTGAAGTTTGCACTGAGCTTCAAAACAGAGAAAGGGTGGAAATTACTTTCTGATAAAGCCGCAGGTGCCGATCAGATACCCGCACAGATCTCGATTATTTCTGAGGAGGGATTCCTTTTCAGCACGGTCACCTTCCCCGATGCACAGTCTCACAAAGAAGCCGTAAAAAACACTGAACTTAGTGTGCTGCCTGATGAGGGCTACATCGGCGCATTTATTTATATCCCCGAAGAAATTAAACCGGGAAATTATAAAACCACTGTTAGTTTTAATTATCAGGCGGTAAATGAAAAAGGCGAATACAAACAGCAGCTCGTTGAAACTGAACTGAGCATAAGAGTTGGTGAAAAAGGGACAAAACCGGCAGTAACCAATGCCGATATTTTCTCAAAACTTAACCTCCCCGAAAGTGTAAGAGGCGGCGACACTGAGGAAGACAGTGTATCGAGTATGCTTGAACAAAGCGGTTTATTCCTGGGTCTTCTCCTCGTGTTCCTCGGCGGACTTGCATTAAACCTTACTCCCTGCGTTTACCCGCTCATTCCTATCACAATAGGATATTTCGGCGGTCAGGCAGAAGGCAAAACGGGCAAACTGGCACTCATGGGCTTGTTTTATGTGCTCGGAATAGCGCTGACATATTCGGTGATTGGAGTAGTGACAGCCATGAGCGGTGGTATATTCGGGGCTCTGCTTCAGGAGTGGTATGTCCTTCTTATCATAGCAGGTGTGCTGGTCACCCTGTCACTCAGTATGTTCGGGCTTTATGAATTCAAGATGCCCGATAAACTGGTTATGGCAACGGGATCTGCAAAACAGGGCTACTACGGCGCTTTCTTCATGGGTTTGACTCTGGGTATTGTTGCGGCTCCCTGTATTGGTCCGTTCGTGCTTGGCCTGGTTACATATGTTGCCGCAAAGCAGGATGTGCTTACAGGCTTCCTTATGTTCTTCTTCATGGCACTTGGTCTGGGATTCCCCTATTTCATACTTGCCATATTCTCTGGTAAGATCAAGAACCTGCCGAGATCGGGTGTATGGATGGTTGCAGTTAAGCATATATTCGGTTTTGTGCTGCTCGGAATGGCCTTATATTTCTTACTTCCGGTAATTCCTGAACCTTTTGCGACCTACGCACTTCCTGTTTTTATGGTGATATCGGGAATTTATCTTATCATTTTTGATAAAACAGCAAAAGACAATAAAGGCTTCACAACCTTTAAAGTTGCTTTATCGCTTTTAGCAATCGTTTTAGGTGGTTATCTGATCTACGGAGCGGTTTCAGCCCCCGCCCCCGGAGAGAGTGGCATAAAATTTGTTAAGTATTCCGGTGAAGCATTTGATAATGCCAAAAAAGAGAATCGTAAAATATTAATAGATTTTTATGCCGACTGGTGCATACCCTGCAAGGAGCTGGATAAGTTCACTTTCTCGGATGACAAGGTCGCGGACAAATCGAAAGAATTTGTGAATCTTAAAGCTGATTTAACAAAGAGCGGATCTGATGAGGTTAAAGCCCTCACAGAAAAATTCGAAATAAAAGGTGTTCCAACCCTGATTCTTATTGATTCCTCGGGTAAGGAAGTTAAACGTATAACCGGATTTGTTAACGCTGAAGAGTTTCTTAAAATTCTGGAGAATGTCAGGTAAGTTTTTGAGGCTCCCTTTTCAGGGAGCCATATTTTTTTACGGTGAATGTAAAACACGTTATGTGTAAAAAATAAAATAAATTTCTCCGGAGTTATATAATGGCTGAAATTAACTTAGAAATATTAGAAGAGGTGACCATAAGGTTTGCCGGTGATTCCGGCGACGGTATGCAGCTTACCGGAACGCAGTTCTCTAATTCCACTGCTGTTGCAGGCACCGACGTTTCAACTTTGCCGGATTATCCGGCTGAAATTCGTGCCCCTGCCGGTACTCTTCACGGTGTAAGCGGTTTCCAGATCCACTTCAGCAGTCTTGATGTCACCACCCCGGGTGACAGCCCTGACGTGCTGGTGGCAATGAACCCTGCAGCCCTCAAAGTTAATCTGAAAGACTTAAAACCAAATGGCATCATAATTGCCAATCAGAATTCATTTGACGGTAAAAATCTCACACTCGCACAGTATGAGAAAAGC
>JABWCA010000322.1 GCA_013359345.1 Ignavibacteriaceae bacterium | reverse complement strand
GGAGCAGCATAAGCGGAGGGTTTAGGGTGTAGGGTATAGGGTTTGGAACAACATAAATGAAGGGTTTAGGGTGTAGGGTTTGGAGCAGTATAAGTGGAGGGTTTAGGGTCTGGGGTATAGGGTTTGGAGCAGCATAAGTGGAGGGTTTAGGGTCTGGGGTGTAGGGTTTGGAGCAGCATAAGTGAAGGGTTTAGGGTCTGGGGTGTAGGGTTTGGAGCAGTATAAGTGGAGGGTTTAGGGTCTGGGGTATAGGGTTAGGAGCCGCAAGAATGGAGGGTTTAGGGTCTGGGGTATAGGGTTTGGAGCAGCATAAGTGGAGGGTTTAGGGTCTGGGGTATATGGTTTGGAGCAGCATATGTGGAGGGTTTAGGGTCTGGGGTATATGGTTTGGAGCAGCATAAGTGGAGGGTTTAGGGTCTGGGGTATATGGTTTGGAACAACATAAATGAAGGGTTTAGGGTGTAGGGTCTAGGGTTTGGAACAGCACAAATGAAGGGGATTGCTTGCTGAATTACAAGGAAACAGCAGGGATGTTTTACAATTGCTTTTCCTGATTAAGTCTTATCAGGAAGGTGTTCCATTTATGCTGATTCTAATGCGCCGCGGCACACTAAACCCTAAATCCCAAACACTTTACCTTACCCGGATTGCTTTTCCTGATTAAGTCTTATCAGGAAGGTGTTCCATTTATGCTGATTCTAATGCGCCGCGGCGCACTAAATCCTAAACCCTAAATCCCAAACCCTTCACCTTACCCGGGAGGCCACTGCATTGATCTTCCGCCGAGGAGGTGCATATGGAGGTGATAAACTTCCTGACCTCCGTTTTTGCCGCAGTTCATGACGAGTCTGAAGCCGTCTTCTGCTATGCCGTACTGCTCTGCAATTACGTTGGCGGCATCTATGAGTTCTCCCAGAAGGGCACCATGCTCACTGCCTGAGAGTTCACGGACGGTCGGGATTTCGGTTTTTGGGATAATCAGAATATGAACCGGTGCCTGCGGATTGATATCCTTGAATGCGAGGACGTTTTCGGTCTCATAAACAATTGCGGCGGGGATTTCACGGTTTATTATTTTTGTGAATATGGTATTGCCCATGTTATTCTCCTTTTTCAATACCGTATTTTTTCATTTTATTATAAAGGTGGCTGCGCTGAATATCGAGGAGTTCTGCCGTTTTTGAGATATTCCATCCGTTAAGTTCAAGCTGCTTGAGTATGTAAGCCTTTTCGGTGCGTTCCTTGAATTCCTGGAATGAGTTGCTCTGAATTATCAGCTCATCAACTGTCTGCTTTTCTGCGGGGATCAGATAATCGATATCCCATAATTCTATGACGGGTTTCGATACCAGGATTATGATCCTTTCGATTATGTTGCGGAGCTCACGGATGTTTCCGGTCCATTTCAGGGTTTTGAGATGGCTGAGAACTTCTTCCGAAAATTCAGGGATGCTTTTTCCGTATTTATTGCAGATATCCACTGTAAAGTGTTTCACGAGCAGGGGAATATCTTCGGGACGTTCCCTGAGCGAGGGCACTCTCACGGGAATAACATTCACTCTGTGGTAAAGGTCTTCCCTGAACTCGCCTTTGGAGATCATTTCTGGGATATTTTTATTAGTTGCGGCGATTATCCTGACGTCAACATCTATCTTTCTGCTCCCGCCCACGCGCTCAATCTTTCCGTCTTCGATTGCTCGGAGCACCTTTGCCTGTGCCTGCAGATTCATATCGCCTATTTCATCGAGGAAGAGGGTGCCTTTGTTTGCCTGTTCAAATTTCCCTATTCTCTGCTGTACTGCTCCCGTGAATGACCCTTTTTCATGCCCGAAAAGTTCAGATTCGATCAGTTCATTGGGTATTGCGGCACAGTTGATCTCAACTAGCGGCTGACTGCTGCGGCTGCTTTTCTGGTGAATCATTTTTGCCACCAGTTCTTTGCCGGTGCCGTTTTCGCCTGTTATAAGAATGCGTGTATCTGTGGGAGCAACTTTTTCGATCATATCGAGAATGGAAAGCAGCTGACGGCTGTTACCCACAATGGTAACATCACCTGCAATGGCACGCTTAATGGTTTCGTTTTCACGTTTCAGTACGGTCTGATTAACGGCATTGCGCACGCTGATTATGAGCTTATCGCGGTCGATGGGTTTTTCAAGGAAATCAAATGCTCCCAGTCGGGTGGCTTTAACGGCATTTTCGATGCTCCCGTAAGCCGATATGATTATAACATTTACGGGGTTTTTATTTTCCCTGATCTTTGAGAGGACCTCAAATCCGTTCATGCCGGGCATCTGAATATCAAGCAGCACAGCTTCAAAGGTGCCGGCAGAAAGTATCTGCAATCCCTGCTCCGGCCTGGTGGCATACTCTGTTTCATAATCCTCAAAATCGAGGATCATTTTTATACTTTCGCAAATTTCCCGTTCATCATCAATTATCAGGACTCTGTTCATAATATCCGGAATATTTTTTAAAAAATGAGGAGGGCATAACGCCCGGGTTATCCTTCAGCGCCTTTCCAAACTCAATTCCGAGCATATTAAACCTGACATCACGGTTATCTGCACGTGAATCGACTTTGAAACTTTCTTCGAAAACTTCGACGAATAAACCGATAAAATAAGATAAATCAAATATAAAGAAATTGTATGATAAATATGCCGAGCCGAAAAAATGCGCCAGTTTATCGACATCACTCCCGGGCCCTGAGGGTGCATCGGCAGAAAAGCGGCGGGGCAGGTTCCTGTTCTTTTTCAGCAGGGTTGAATCGGATGCGGAGAAAAAGGGGATGGTGAGCTTTATTTTCAGCACGGGTGTAACCATGGTTGCCTTGTTCACGGTGAGAGTGGTGAAAATCATTGCGGCAAGCGCGTCAGATTCGCATCCGCCTGTCCGCCTGAGCGTGTAAGCCCAGATTGAATCAACTTTTGTGAACTCATCTGCATCTTCGGTATTCCTGAGAAACTGATAGGAAGCAATATACTCACTCACCGCCACCACATTGGCAGAAAGCCTTGACTGCTGTGGGAACAGATTAACAGTGAATAACACGATGATGTAAATTATGGCATATTTCATAGAGCAAATTTAATGAAAAACAGATTACGGTCATGAAAGTGACGTTATTGAGACGCACATAAATTATTCGGGTAAGAAAATGCAATCCGGCGTGGGTTTCAGCAGTAAAGCGGGGGAGCAGGAGTGCTTAATAATATTAAGAAATTGCCAGAAAAACTTAAAAAGATAAAGATATAGTATCAGATATGCCATTCTAACTTAAAATTCTTAAGTTTTCCCCTCAAAAATATTTTCATTTCTCAGAACAAACTGCCTGTTTTTTCCTTAAGTTTCTTATGATGATTTCTATTTTTCACTAAATACTGAACATTATGGATACTCAGAAAATAAACAAATGCAACCAGATGATCAGGGACCTTAATATTGAGGTGATTGATCTCAAATGCCTTGATCTGACCGGAAAACTGCACCACATATCGCTCCCGGTGCATGATAATATAATGGAAAAACTGATGAAAGAGGGAGTGGGTTTCGACGGATCGAGTTACGGCTTCAGAAAGGTCGAAAACAGCGATATGATCCTTGTCCCCGATCTTGATACAGCCGTTGTTGATCAGTTCAGAACTGCTCCGGCCCTCAGTTTTTACACCCATATTCTCCAGACCGATGAAGCAAGAACTCCCTTTGATCAGGATGGCAGATTTCTTGCCAAAAAGGCGGAAAAGCTGCTGATGGATGTAACAGGAGCAGACCAGTCGCTCTGGGGACCTGAATTCGAATTCTACATTTTCTCGAAAGTCAAATACG
>JABWCA010000321.1 GCA_013359345.1 Ignavibacteriaceae bacterium | reverse complement strand
ACTGCCAGGCGCCGGCGGTTCATTCGCACAGGACGAAGAAAAACTGCTCGATCGCAGCCTGATGTAAGCGTTGACATGATGTTATTTTCGATGCGGACACGCCGGTTTGATGCAGTCCGCATACAGCGACAGCGAATGCTCTTGCAATTTGAACCCTCGTTCCTTGGCGATAGCAACCTGACGCTTTTCTATTTCCGCGTCATAAAACTCTTCCACCCGTCCACATTGCAGGCACACCAAATGATCATGATGACCATCGCGCTTCAGTTCAAAAACTGCTTTACCGCTTTCGAAATGAAGAAGCAGCCAGAACTCAAAATTCGGATTACTCAGAGCCAGCCCGTGATTTTCGGCTTTCTTAGCCCAGTTGTGAAGCAGCATCAATTGTTCATCAGACCATGAATCTTTGTCAACAACAAGCCAAGCTTCATCAGACTGGAGCAGCCTTTCCGAACTCAGATATTTCTCCATACGTTTAAGCACGTGGTTCGGAGAGCTGGCATGATCCCCTTTGATACATTTTACCTGAATAACGGATTCCCGGCTATTGAAAACAGCAAAATATTCCGGCTCAGTTTTGAGCCCTTCAACAGCTATGATAAACAGTTTTCGATACCGCCTCTCACCGGCTGGTCTTTTAAATTGACGTCTTCTTGCCGCCATCAGATATTTCTTTCTGCCGGCTGTGTTCGTCGTGCCTGAGTAAATCCTCCTGTATATCGGATTAAAGGTATTCCTCCCAGTCGTCCCTGCAGATAACTTTTGCGGATATCCTTATCATACCTTACATCTTTAAAATCACTGAAAGAAAAAAGGGCTGAAACTCCATTATTATCTCTTTCGGCAACCCACATCTCATCGCGGCGCAATAACTGCTGATCCATTAGCTGAAGATCATGTGTTGAGAAAAGTAACTGACTCCTTGTTTCCTTATTACAACCGACGAGATATATTTCGATCAGTCTGCGAGTGAGTAAAGTGTGGAGACTCCTGTCAATTTCATCAATAAGCCAAACCTTTTGAGAAACCCCGGAGCAAAGATCAAGAAAAACAGGCAGCAGATCAATTGTGCGCCGTGTGCCGTCTGACTCCTGACTTATGTCAAACTTTATTTCTTTACCCTCCGCATTAAGATGGTAGGTTACCAGCTTTTTTGCGGTTAATTTGCCATTCTTGCGTGAGATGATAAATCGTTCACTGAGTGGTTCCGCCAGAATGCGCACGGTGTTTCCTTCCCTGATATCCTCCTTCAGCCTTGATTTCATTTCAGCAGGCAGAGGTATATTCTCAAATGGGATATCTTCACCACCAAGATGATTTACCCCGGTATCCAGCAGAGGCAGCATTTCAGTCATTAAAGAGTAAAGAGGATGACCTGAATCAATGAACTGTTCAAATGTTGTAAAACGTGAATCAGGCGCCACAAGCTCTAATTTCTCTTTAAACCAGTCATATACCGGCCTGAAATTATCTATTTTCTGGGAAACAGAATTTGTCAGAAAAAGCTGGTTATCCCGTGTTCCGCTAAAAGCGAAATTAAGAAACTGATTATCAGTAAGTGACTTATGGAAATTCGGTTTGCCGTTCAGCCGATGATAAAGAATCTTTTCACGGTTTTTAGTTATCTCCACTAATTTTTCTTCGGTAACAGACGAGCTTGTGCAGCTAAAACTAAACTCAAAGATGGTGTCATTTATCAGTAATTCAAAACAAAATTTTGAAGGAAGTTCTGCTTCTTTTTCACCCAGCCTGAAAGGTTCAACCGGAATAAGACCATCAGGCTGAGTGCCTTTTATCACCAGGCTTTTAACAAAGCTCAGCGCCTTGAAAAAATTTGTTTTTCCTGATGCATTACCGCCATAAATTGCAGCAACCGGCAACAACCGTGTGTCGAAGTTTCCGATGCCGGGAAGCCGTTCTCCATGCTGCCGTTCTCTCGTTGCTGCCATTGAAAATGTGACGTGATCTTTGAATGACATCCAGTTTTCAATCCTGAAACTGATTATCATATTGCCTCTTTAAGTGATAAATTCTCTTTAATGCCTCAAATATCAGCAGAAAATACCAAAATAGCAAATATTAAGAGAAAAATTCTCATATACTACTATACAAATGTGATTGCCAATTTTAGACGGGAGAGTCTTTGAGGGTATTTTAATTAATTTCATTGAGTATGTTAATTTTATTGGAAAATAAACCGGTGAAAGAAAATACATCAGTATTTTGTTAATTCCCAATGGATATCAAATCCGGTTGGGGATCGTGATTCAAAATAAATTTTCAGATTGCTTTGCATCTGTGCCTTTGCGGCACAAATTTATCAGTGAATTATGCGTGAAAGTTGACTACAACCATAATCGGAATGAAAAGGTGTAAAAGCAGAAACAAAGCAGGCTGATCCGCCGGCTTGACCCCTTCTTCACTGATTTCGATCATGTCAATAGGGCTGGAATCGTGCAACTCCGGCCGGAGGCGGGAATTTTGGGGGAAGGTACATTTTGCTGGTATTGTGTGATCCCGTCCGGGATCAGATTAGCAAGTCAATCTTAATTGTTCAAGTTTCAGGGTTATTTTCTGCTTCCTGAATCCTGAACTCCTGTTTCCTTGTTTTGCTGCCATCTATTGCCGTTGGTTTTAACCGACGGAAAAGATGTCTTTGTTCCATATCGGTTTTAACCGCATTTTTCACATTCTGCCTTTCTTTTGGAGAGGCAAGCATTGCGTCTCTGCAGATTTCCTGCCTGGTGTTTTTATTGCCATGGTGTTAACCGCCCGAGCAGATGTAACCTTCAACCGGAGATTGTGCGACTCCGTCCGGAGTCGTGGCAATGATGTTTTGTGGATTTTTTAGTATTGTGTGACTCCTCCTGAGTCAGGAAAGGGCAGTAACCTTCTCTGAGATGAAGAGCATATAATTGATAACGGAATAATGCAATACCGGGACACGGGAGTTATTAAAAACGGGTGCCAATGACCCGGCTGGTTTTACCTGAATAAAAGAGGAAGATGAGTCATCCCAGGCACCGGCAATCAGAAAAGCTTCTTCTGTTTGACCAGGCGTACTGATCAGTTCATCAAGGTTTTTGATTTACCCTCATAATTAATTAGATTAAATTAAACTTTAAAATTTATTCAGAATATGATGGCAAAAAGAAGAAAAGTTTCTCCTCAGGTGTTTAGTGAAATCTCATCAGAACTGCAAAAAGTTCTGGGGGACAAATTAAAAAAAATTATTCTTTACGGTTCATATGCCCGGGGGGACCACTCTGCCGATTCTGATATTGACATACTTGTAGTTATTGACGACTCAGATGTCAGGAAATATAATGATATACTTTCAGAAATTGAGCTCAGCATCTTAAGCAGATACGGTTTCCTGATCTCATTTATTCAGGAGGAGCAGTCTTTTTACGATTTTCACAAGAATTCACTCCCTTTTTTCAGAAATGTGGTTGAGGAAGGGAAGGTTTTGTATGGATGAGTATGTGAACTATATTTCTTCTCTGCACCCATCGTTCATATTCACTTCGTAATAGTCATCTTAATCATAAAAATCATAGTCGCGACATTTTCTCACAGCATAAACAATCACCGGACGGAGCCCGGCGGTACTTTGATTGCTGCCCGTATAACCGGGAGATTTTTGTGCAACTCCGCCGGAGTTGGGAATTTGTGTGTGTGGGTCTCGTTTGCTAGTATTGTGTGATCCCGTCCGGGATCAGCCGGTGATGGTTCACTCTCCGCCACTATTTGTGCCATATGGCAATTTATGCAATAATTTAGTTATTATTGCCGCAGTTACTTATTTTGGTGTACGGAGGGAGGGCGTAGCCCGACC
>JABWCA010000320.1 GCA_013359345.1 Ignavibacteriaceae bacterium | reverse complement strand
GATCTAGATGTCTGGGGTTCTCCCGAAGGGATGGCAGATGTCAGGCCATCTGCTCAAAAATCCCTGTGGTGGTACAAAAAAACCTCTTCAGCAGTGAAGAGGTTTTTGCATTTTAAACAATTGTGCATCTCAGTTGGCCAGAGCGTTCTGATAGATAGCAACTCCCCCAATATCATAAATAATCACAATCAAAACCCTTACCGTCGGTTAAAAGCAAAGGCAATAAATGGGAGCAAAACAGGACACAGGAAACAGGAAACTGGAAAAGTGAGCAGGTATGTCTGTATGATTGTACGTGGGTAAGAGGGTTTGCAGGTTTGCCCGTCGGGGGAAGGCTTCTCCCGACTGTAAGTTTATGCAGGAAGCAGGAAACAGGAAGCAGGAAACAGGAAACAGGAAAAATGAGCAGGTATGTCTGTATGATTATATGTCGGTAAGAAGGTTTGCAGGTTTGCCCGTCGGGGGAAGGCTTCTCCCGACTGTAAGTTTATGCAGGAAACAGGAAGCAGGAAACAGCAAAACAGTAAACAGGAAAGCAGCTCAAACGGTGGCTAAAAGATTACCACACTGCCGAAACGCATTTCGGCAGCGAACTGCCACCCGCCCTGGCATTTAGCCCAAATCAAAAACAGACGTGATGGGGAAAATTAAATGGGATTCATATGTTAACCGCCCGGTTGTTACACCGGACGGCTAAATCAAAGAAAATCAGTTTATGGCAAGTGAAACCGACGCTGTTATATTTCTTGGTAGTCCCGGCTCAAGGAAGACGGGGCGCCCGTTAACTGAATCAGGATTGATGAATGCAGATGCCGCATACTTTTCATCCGTGAGGTTGTTAACCGTGAGGAATGCCCTGATACCGAAATGATCGGAAATCCTGACGGGGTCTGAGAGCCCCACGGTGAGGTTCACTATATTGTATGACGGCACTTCAAGTGTGTTGGCATCATCAACAAAGTACTTTCCCATCCCTGAAACATTAACTGAAAAGTACAATCCTGATAGTTTGCTGATCTCATACGTTGCACCGAGGGAATAAAACAGATCAGGGATACCTGCCACCTTGTTATCCTTATAATTGGCAAGTGCTCCGGGTCTTCCGTAATGAACAGAATCAACCGCATACTCGAGATACTTGTTGGAGCTGTAAGTGAGTGATCCGTTTATCATGAGATCCTGAATAAGCTGCAGTTCAATTCCTGTCTCAATACCCATCCGGTCAGTCTCTCCGGCTGTAAAGTAGAATCTGCCGCCCCGGTAGGGAATGATGTCATTTTTCACTTTTATGTAGTAAAGTGCGACATTATAGGTCAGTGAGTTAACCAGTGATTTCTCGCCGAAATATAGCAGATGCTTCGTGCCGAGCTCATAAGTTGTGGAGGATATCGGTTCAAGAAGGGGATTGATCAGATAGACGGTATCCTGACCGTATGTTCCGGCGGGATCAGTTTCATTACCTGCCGGTACTTCGACACCCCCGCCGAGGTTGAAGTAGATACTCTGAACAGGTGAGAACCTGTATGTCAGTCCGCCTTTTGGGGTGAACTTCTCGAATGATCTTTTTTGGAGACCGAGTTTCGGATCGATGAAGCTTTCAGAGTAGTAGGTAATATTGTCATATCTTCCTCCGGCTATTATACTTACTTCATCATTGATCATAAGTTCTGTCTGGAGAAATGCGCCGAAGTTATCCGCTCCCTCGCGTCTGTTGTCTCTCAGAACCGGGCCTCTTCCGTTAGTGGGGGAGAGGGAATAAAAGAGTATTGCGCCATCCTGATATGCCTCATCAAGACCCATTGTGATCCTGTTTTTCACCTTGTCGCTGAAATGGTTAGTCAGGTGGTAGATGATATTTCCGCCCAGGTGATATCTTGTGAAGTCCCTGAATGTTCCTCTTTCCGATCTCTGCAGGAATTTGGGATTCACATAGACCATTGCCGAGATCTGATTGTTTTCATTGATCGAGTGGTCAAGAGTGGCGGCAATTCTGGCGAGCCGGTTGAATCTCCGCTCATCCCTGGCATTGTAAACAGGATTGGCGAGAGTGGGATCGGCATCAAACTCTGCCTGATTAAGCGGACCAGGGATGTTGAATTTATTGCTGGCGCCGACAACAAAAAGCCCGAGTTCCGTATTCTGTGACAGCACCGATTTCATCCCGATATTAAGAATGTATCTGTAGCCGGAGGAATGTTCTCTCCACCCGTCAAATTCTGTTGAAGAGACGGATGCGGCAAGTTTTCCGTTACCCAGTACAGTGCCCGCCTGCAGGGTGTATTTCCTGAGCCCGAAGCTTCCGTAAATTGAATTCAGCCGAAGAAACGGGCTGCTGAATTTCGGAAAAGAGGAAATATTGATAACTCCGCCGGCTGCATTTCCCCACAGGGCAGAAGAATTTGATCTGATGACCTCAATCTCTGAAGCAAGCGACGGATCAATATTATCAAAGGAGGTTCTGCCGTCGGGCTCAGTTTCAGGGATGCCGTCAAGCATAATCCTTATTCCGCGTGAGGTCCCCGAGTTGGATCTGTCGCCTGCACCTCTTGCCCCGAAGCCTCTGATCACAATTCTGATATCCTGATTACCCGCCCTTGATTGAGCAAGAACACCGGGTACTGAAGAAAGCACTTCATCGAGCCCGTATCCTTTGATTCCGGCAAGCTTTTCGGGAGTCAGGATGGTCACCGCATAAGGAATTTCCAGAACATTTTCCGCATACCTTGTAGCAGTGATCGTAACCTGATCTGTCTGAAATTTAATGGTATCCTGATACAGGGGTTCCGGAGCGGTTTGCGCCGTCAGACCGCAGGTCAGAATAAAAAATAAGAAAAGTGATTTTCTCATCCGTAAACCTTTCGTGGATTAATAAGAAAATATATCCGGAAGCGAAAAAGCATGGTGATCCCGCAGCTTTTCCGGACCCGGAATTGAGAGTAAATTAATTACCTGAGGAAAGGTCAGATAAGATCAGGAGGGGGCGAGGTGATTTCTTTTATTGGGTAGGTTTCAACCTCAGTATATAAAGTAAAAATGTTGTCAGGTTTTCTGTAGTCCTTAAGAATAAAATTTCCTTCAACAACACCTGTAAGATTCAGAATGCTCAGGAGGTTTTTGAGCGCATTTCCTTTACCGTTATCCTTATTCTTTTCAATTCCTGATATAAAGGCTGCCTCAAGAGCATCTTCATCCTTATCAGAAATACAGTAAAGAACGGTATCGCTGCCCTGAGCTTTTTTCCTTACAATATCGAATAAACTGCCATTAACACGAATTTCATGAGGTTTAACCCATGTTATATACTCCCCTTCAGAAGTGTAATCTCCCCTCATTGTAATCTTCACAAGCTGAGAATCATCCCACTGAGCCGCAATTTTTCTTAATCCGGCTTTTTTAAACGCCTGCTGCATCTGCCAGTAGATAAAAAGATAACCTCCGGCATTAAAAATAAGCAGCAGAATAAGCAGTGAAATTACGGTTTTTTTCAAAAGGGATATTAATCTTTATAAAAATCTCTGCAATATGAGAAGATTTGTGTTTAAATGAAAGCTTCACAAAATAAAAAAGAATTTTGAGTGATTCAGAACTGCATCATGTTCCGGTTAAAGAAGCTGACGAAACATGGAATCAGGGTTTATGGATTACATAATTTTAATGGTTTGTAATTAGGGAGGAATTTTGCTTATTTTGAATATGCAATCAAAATTTCTTCATAAATTCTTCATCGCAGTCGTATAGAAGCAATAGCGGAATATGCTAAAAAAAACATTTTATACTTTTTTGTTAACTGCTTATCTGCTTTATTCATTTGAATTTTTACTCCCTTATCTGGATTATATAAT
>JABWCA010000048.1 GCA_013359345.1 Ignavibacteriaceae bacterium | reverse complement strand
GTTCTGCAGGTGAAAAACCATTATTTTTTGAAAGTGAAATATTTATCAGCCAAAATTTAGCAGTTGAAGAACCTTTATCCACATGTACATGAGAAAACAGGATACAGGAATTCAGGATTCAGGACAACGGGTTACAGCAACCAAAACTCACTGAAGAAACGCTTTTCAGCAGAGTTATAAGATAAAATTCAGGATACAGGACAACAGGTTACAGCAACCTGAACACACTGCCGAAAAGCGTTTCGGCAGAGTTATAAGATAAAATTCAGGATACAGGAGATCTGTAGAGACAAAATGCCTGCGTCTCATCCACAATTCAGGATACAGGAGATCAGCATCTGTAGAGACGCAATGCTTGCGTCTCAACCACAATTCAGGATACATTAAACCACGATCCGCAGAGACAAAATGCTTGCGTCTCGGTACAATATTAAAAAAGTTCTGTTAATAATCCTCCCCGGAACAAAGAACACTTATCCGGTTCTCCGCTCCGGGGTAAGGTGTTAAAAATTATACCACACGCTCAAGAGGGAGGGCGTAAAGCCTTATCTGATCTGATTTCTTCACCGCGTGAGCGTTGAACTCAAGCACTTTATCAATCAGAATATTCATTCTCTCTTCCTCAAGAAAGGGAATCATCCGGATAGTGTCATATCCCGGAAAAGTTCTTGTGCCGAGGTGACCCGCCGTTGCATGCATTTTACCGAGCACTTTTTCCCACTCGTAATAGTTATCTATCTCAAGGTCATCAAGCATGCCTTTTACCCGCTCCTCAAAAACATTGTGATAGGCAAGGAATACTATCTTCATATTAAATCTCCTCTCCGGATACCGGCAGCTCCGGTCCCTTCTTCTTATTAAATCTGCCAAAGAGCTTTTGCTTTATTTTCACTACCGATAAATCATCGAAGATTGTGTAAACCACCGGTACAATGTAAAGCGTCAGCAGTGTGGATGTGATTAAACCGCCAATGACCGCCTGACCCATCGGCGATCGGAACTCAGAACCCTCGCCAAAGGAGAAAGCCACAGGCACCATGCCAAAAATCATCGCAAATGTAGTCATAAGAATCGGTCTTAATCTTGTCTGACCCGCCTGAAGTGCGGCATCAAACCTTGCCATTCCTCTTTCCCGTAATACATTTATGTAGTCAACAAGAAGAATGCCGTTTTTGGTCACCAGACCCATAAGCATGATTATACCGATAAGCGACATGACCGAAAGCGACCCCCTCGCCAGCAGCAGAGCCAGTATCGCCCCGATGATTGCCATCGGGAGGGCGAGCATGATCGAAAACGGATGGACAAAGCTCTCAAACTGCGATGCAAGCACTATATAAACAAAAATAACAGCAAGTGCAAGCGCCAGCAGGATATTTATGAATGATTCTGCCTGAGTTTGTCCTGAACCTGCAACCTGCACCGAGTAACCGGGATTCATCGGCAGGTTTTTGACTTCAGCGTTCACAGCGTTGAGAACCTCTCCAAGCAGCTTATCCTCAAGATTTGCCTCAATCCTGATTTCCTTCTGACGGTCGTAACGGTTAATCTTGCTTGGGCCCACACCCTCGGTTATATGCGCAATTGAATTAACGGGAATAATCATCGCTTTCCCGTTTTTGTCATTTTTGAAGCTTTTAACCGTGAGCGTTCCGATATTGGATATGCTGTTTCTGTCCTGCTCTCTCAGTCTTACACGCACATCATATTGTTCATCGCCTTCCTGATATTTGGTTGCATCGTAACCGTCAACCATTGCACGCACCGATGTTGCAAGCATTGCAGGATTAACACCCAGCGCAGAAGCCTTCATACGGTCGAGCGTGATCTTCACTTCCGGCTTTGAATTTTCGAGAGAGTTTTCAACATCAGCCGCTCCGGGAGTTTTCCTGACAATATCCTCAACCTTTGCTGCAAGCAGCTTCAGATCTTCAAGATCATCGCCCCGCACGCTGAATATAACCGGTTTCTGCGATCCGTCAGGGCCGCCCGGCGTACTGAAACTGATATTTGCCCCGGCTATAAGGGTGCCGGCTCTCAGTTCTTTCATGAATTGTTTCACAGAGTAACCGCGTTCGTTTTTGCTCACAAGTTTAACAAGAATCGTCCCTTTATTAACGGGATCATTCCCGGCACCTATTGTTGTCAGTATATTAACCACGCCTTCCTTTTCCTGAATCCTCTTCTCAAGTCCGCGGGCAATTTTATCGGTTTGTTCAAGAGAGCTTCCGGGGGCTGCATTAATCAGAACGTTGAACTCTCCCTGATCCTGTGAAGGGAAAAACTCAGACCCTAAGAAACGCATCAGGTAAAAACTGGAAAGAAAGATTGCTATTGATACAAACACCACTGTTTTTCTGTGCCTGAGTGCCCAGTTTAATGAACGGCGGTATCTGGCACTGAGCCATTCAAAGAAATGATTAAAATAATAAAGTATTTTTTCGAGAATATTGCCCGATTTATTGAGCTCTTCATCTTCCTTGTGCAGCCATCGGGATGAAAGCATAGGAGTGAAACTGAACGCAACAAACAATGACACAAGAACCGCAACAGATACCGTGATACCAAATTCATAGAAAAACCTGCCCACAATGCCCGGCATGAACGCCACGGGAACAAAAACGGCCACAAGGGTAAGAGTAACTGCCATAACTGCAAGGCCTATCTCTTCCGTTGCTGTTTTTGCCGCCTCAAGAGGGGTTTCACCCTCTGCCATGTGCCTGTAGATATTTTCGATGACCACAATAGCATCGTCAATGAGGAGACCAACGGCAAGTGAAAGCGCCAGCAGCGACATAACATTGAGCGTAAACCCCAGCGCATACATGAAGATAAAGCTGCCTATAATTGATGTGGGCAGCGCGAGGGCGGAAATAATTGTTGCCCTGATGTTTGCAAGGAAGAAATAGATAACTATAACTGCCAGCAGTGATCCGTAAATCAGATCAAAGAGAACGTCATTTATTGAATGCCTTATAAATTCACTGTTATCTTTTGCAACTGTAATCTGAATATCGGAAGGCACTTCTGTTTTCATCTTCTCAAGCGTCTTCTTGATGGCAGCGGCAATCTGGACCGTGTTGCTTCCCGATTGCTTTCTGATCTCAAGACCCACGGCCTGTTTTCCGTTCAGGCGGGTGATGCTTGTTTTTTCTTCGGTGGTGTCTTTTATTGATGCTATATCAGATAGATAAACATTTTCTCCCTGCGGTGACACAACCACAATGCTGTTAAATTCTTTAACCGCGGTGAACTTGCCCATTGTTCTGAGTATAAACTGCCTGTCACCCTTTGTAATATTTCCGCCGGGCACTTCAACATTTGCCGATGATACTGCCTGGATAACGTCATTCACAGAGAGGTTATATGCCTTAAGGCGTTCGGCATTCAATTCAACGAGAATCTCACGTTCTGCACCGCCGACAAGATCAACCGAACCCACACCCGAAATATTTTCAAGCCGTTTCTTCACAACATCTTTTGTGAAGGTGGTCATATCTTTTTCTGACCTCTCACCCGCTACAGTAAGGGTGAGTATCGGCTGACTGGCGGGGTCATATCTCTTTATCACTGGGTCTTCAATGTCATCAGGCATAAGTGATCTCACTCCCGCCACTTTCTCCCTGACTTCCTGAGCCGCAATTTCGCCTTTTATTTCAAGCTTGAACTGGATTATGACAATTGACACACCTTCCTGCGATGTTGACGATATATGATCAACACCCGCAATGGGGTTAACTGCATCCTCAATGATTTTTGTAACGTCCGTTTCAATCTGCTGGGGACCCGCACCGGGCAGAATAGTGGTGACTGTAACCACCGGTATATCCACGTCAGGAAACTGGTCAACATTAAGCTGTATGAATGAGAACATACCCAGCACCAGAATTGCAAGAACAATCATGGTGGTGAAAACAGGACGCTTTATTGATACATCTGCTAATTTCATTTATTTGATTCCTGCTTTCAGATTATTCAAGAACGGTTACTTTACTGTTTTCTTTGAGATTATTCATCCCGGTAACCACAACTTCATCACCCTCTTTAAGTCCGCTTAATATCTCAATGAAATTATCATCACTTATTCCTGTTTCCACCTCAGTTTTGTAAGCCTTGCCGTCTCTGATCACAAAAACAGTCTTTTTATTTTCTGCATAAACAACGGCGGCTGCAGGTATTGTAAGAATATCCTTTTTTGAATCAAGTACGAGTCCGGCATTAATGAACATACCCGGTTTGTACCATGAATCTTTAACATTCGGGAATCTTGCCTTCACAGTGAAAGATCTTGAATCTGATGATGCTGCTCTTGAAATCTCATATATTGATCCTTCTGTTGCGTACTCCTTATCAAACTCAGGCTCAATCTTAACCCTGCCGCCGGTCTTCACTTTCCCGATTTCTGTCTCATTCACTGTGAACTTAATGATCATCTGAGAAATATTTGCCACTATTGCCAGCTCTTTGCCGGGTGTTACCCAGTCGCCGGTGTTGACGTTAAGTGTGGTGAGCATTCCGCCTATGGGTGAAGCCAGTTCAACGGTGCTTCTTGCTGCCTCAAAGTTGGCCTTTGCAACCTCATAACCGGTTTTGACCTGATCAAGCGCCTGCTGTGAAATTGCGCCTTCATTATACAGCGCCTGCATTCTTGCAACCTCTTTTTCAAGATTATCAAGATTTGCCTTTGTCTGTAGGTAGACAGAAGTGGGTCCGGTTTTATCAAGCAGAAAAACTATCTGCCCTTTCTTAACATAATCATTTATGCCCGCATTGATTCCGGTGATTCTTTCAGAAATGCGCGCAACAATTGATGACTGCTCAGTGCCTTCAAGGGATCCTGCAAAAGTTCTTGTTGTAGTGATCTCACCTTTTACCGCTTTTATGGTTCTTACAGCCACAATCTGGTTTTTCTCAAGACTTTTACCCGGTTCTTCCTTTTTGCCGCATCCGCCTGAAATAAATGCTGATACCATAAGAAGTGCCGGCAAAGCAATGTAACTTTTCTTAAAATACTTTTTCATGAAGTAAATTCTCCGGTGTTGTTAAACTTTAATTAAAATTCAGGCCAAGAACACGTTCCCATTCCGTTCTTGCCATAAGAAAATCATAAACCGCTTTTTCATAACTGAGCCTTATTGATGTGAGGCTGTTTTGTGTGTCCAGAATTTCAAGCTGGGTTCCTATTCCGTTCTTAAATCTGGTTTCGGCAATTTTAACTGCCTTCTCTGCCTGAGATGTACTCTTTTCAACTGCCTTAAGCCGCATAAGCGCTTCATCCATTTTCAGGCGCGACTGCAGCAGGCTGATCTTCAGGCCCTCCTGAAGCTTGGTTCTGGTAAGATCCAGTGATCTCACGTCAATTTCTGCCTGTTCAACTCTTGCCTTGCGCTTAAATCCGTCAAACACCTGAAATGAGAGGGTGAGCCCCACAGAAAAGGTTGTGGCCCATTTATAATTTCCGAATTCAAAAGTGTTATCCTGAGTCTGCCATGCGTAACTGCCGAATGCCGAAAGCGAGGGGAGGTATGCCGCTTTTTCAATATCGATATTATCTTCCAGAATCGATTTCTGTATGCTAACCGATCTCAGCAGCGGGTTTCGTTCCGCAAGTATTTCATCAGATTTTGTCAGAAGTTCAGGATCGGGGGCAATGACGAGAAACTGACCGTCAACATCTATCTCCCTGCTCAGATCAATGCTCAGCAGATTTTTAAGACCGTTAAGCGCAAGTTCAAGGTTGTTTTTTGCTTCAATCAGTTTAGGTTCAACATTTGCAACCTGAACCTCGGCTCTCAGCATATCAAATTCAGATACCGCACCCTTGCTGTTCAGGATCTTCATATTTTCAAAGTTCGCTTTTGCCAGCTCATACCCTTGCTTTGTGACATCAACCACCTTTTTTGCCAGCAGACATGAATAAAATGCCTGTTTCACTTTTGATGCCACCTCTTCACGGGTTGACTTGTCGTTCACCTTCTGATACTCGGCGTATTTTTTTGCGATGCTGATCCCCGTGCCGAGCCTCGGGTCATATACTGACTGATTCAGGCTGAAACCCAGGTTATAGCTGTTATCAGCACCTATCGAAAAAGTGAGTGTGTTGGGGGTGGGGTTAAACGGTGTGTTGGGGCCTATAAACAGCACCGGACTTTTAATGTTTCTGGTATACTGACCGCTCAGATTGATTTTGGGCCATGCACCTGCATAGGCTTCAGAGATCTGCGCATCAGATTTTTCAAGATTCAGAGCCGATAACTGAACATCATAGTTGTTCATTAATGCTTTTTCAAGCGCTTTTTCAAGCGTGAAAACTTCTTTATCCTGAGGCAGCAAATATCCTGTTCCCGGGATAAGCACAAACAGGAGAGTGATAAGAACCCTCCTTAAGGATACAAGTTTTTTCATAATTTTATTTTAGCCGATACTTATTTTACTTTTAAGCCTCTGACAATAACGGTCATGAGGTTTGTGATAATTTTTTCTAACTGCGTGTAATTGATTTCGTCAAGGTTCTTTGTCCGGTGCCGCTGATATTCACGTGCTTTGATTGAGGTTATCATTTCCATGATATCTGCACTGAGCGCAATGTGGTCGTGTTCAATAAACTCACCCCTTTCGATCCCCTCTTTAAGGAGTTCGCCGGTAATGGTGCTGTGCTTTTTGATGAAGTCCATGAAATAATCTTCAAGGGTGTCCATTATATCAAGCCGCGCCATCACTGATGCGTTGTAAACATTCAGCCTTTCGCGGTCGTAATGGAGAGCTATTTTTGAGAGTGAAACCAGTTTTTCGGCGCTGGAGGCATTTTTATTGAGGTGTTTTTTTACATGCTTGTAAAACTCTTCTATCTCTATCTTGATCAGTTCCGAAAAGATCTCCTCTTTCCCTGAAAAGTAATGATAGAGCGAGTTTTTCTTCATTCCCACAGCGCCGCCAATGTCATCAAGCGTGGTTTTGTTAAAGCCGTACTGAGCAAAGATTTTTCTTGCTGCTTCAAGAATCAGTATCTTCTTTTCTTCTTTGGGGTCTTTCATATTATCGTCGCTTCGAATAATCTAACTATAGAACATTTTATTAAATGGTTCGAAAGTTAGACAATTTTCACAACAAAAAAAAGGGATGCAAAATTTTTTTTCAGGAGGAGCGGCAAAGATAATTCACTGAAGCGGGAACACGCGGAAACTTAAGACAATTTCAGATGGCCTTTATTATATTCGTGTACGCCCGGTCTGAATCTTCCGCGGGGAAGTGTGCATTCGAGCTTAAACCTTTCAACATCCTTTCTTATCCTGTGTTCATCACCCCAGTCACTCCAGTAAACATCGGGGATTTCGAAAACGGCCAGGATTTCGGATATCTGCTGAAGCACTGATTCCGAAAAATTCATTGTTGGTATTGAGTCAAACACATCTTTGAGATGGCTGTGCGGGCCGCCCCTCTGACATGACTCAAAATACCTGTTGAAAGGATTAAAAACCTCGGGAACTGTCATTTTAATCTTGTGTATCAGATTCCTGACAGATCCGATAACAATGAAAGTGTTCCAGAGGCAGCCATCATTATACACCTTGTTAAGGAGCTTTTTTTGCGGTTTTTCCCAGAAATGAGCAACTCTGTAAACGGCGTTATCTGAAGAGTGGGTTATAACATCACCTTTTTCTATCCAGCCGTAGCCCTTCTCACGGTTGTGTGCCCTGATCCCCAGAAGAACTATTCTGTCAGGATGTGAAGCGCAGAATTTAACCGCATCCTTGAGATGATTTATGAATTTTTCTTCTTCGGCAATAAAGTGATCAGAGGGGAAAATCACGGCAATTGCTCCCGATGACCGGTTAACAATTTCAAACAGCGGGAAGAGAATTCCGGCGGTGGTTTCACGCGGTCTGGGCTGATAAAGGAGATTTGCATACCCGTCATTAGTGAATTCTTCCTGAATAAAACGGTCGTGTGCCTGATTTACAACGGTGATGATTTTTCCGGGAGAGATTATTTTTTTTGCGCGGTCAAGAGTCTGCCTGACCATCGATCTGTTTCCGATGATGGTACAGAATTGTTTAGGACGGTCATAACCGTATATTTTTTTAATGAAATCGCGGAGCCTTGTACCTTCTCCGCCGGCAAGTATTATACCCCATAAATTAATGTTAGTCAAGGTTTCCATAGGGCCACCTTCTTTGTTATTTTAAATTAAGCTAAAGCATTTTCATACCGGACAAGTTAAAAAAAATAGTGTCAGAACAGAGTCAGAATGGAATATTCTAGGGTGAATATAGTTAATTATATATTAAAAGGAAAGTGCAAAACAAAAAATATTTTTCATGATGCATCTTTAATCACAGCGCATAAGCAGTGAAACGCCAGAGGCTCTAACAGGACACAGGAAAACAAGAAACAGGAAAACAAGAAACAAGAAACAGGAAAACAAGAAACAAGAAACAGGAAAACAAGAAACAAGAAACAGGAAAACAAGAAACAGGACACAGGAGAACAAGACACAGGACGCAGGAGAACAAGACACAGGACACAAGAAACAGTTTTAACAGGGCAAATGATTCCGGAGGAATCACACAATACTAGAAAAACAGGACACAATCTTGACAGGCCAATGATTCCGGAGGAATCACACAATACCAGGAAAACAGGATGCAGAATTCCAGGAAAATGTCTCAAAAGAACCTTTTACTCTCACTAAGAGCTTGTGAACGGCTGACTTTTCAGGGATGCGAGCATCGCATCCCTAACAGATACCGCCTGTAAAATACAGGATCAACCCGGGACGGGTTGAATATCTGTAGAAAAGAGATTACCCCGTGAAACGCTCAACCCCGGCGGGGTTGGATGTAAAAAAAATTGCTGAGGAATAACTTACCCGGAAACAGGACACAAGAAACAGGAAAACAGGAATAAAACACAGGTGCCACCATCATACACTGCCGAAACGCTTTTCGGCAGAAGGACTTTAGCCCCACCGGTAGTATATTAAACCAAAAAAGGAACCCGTTTACGGGTTTGGGTAAATCTTGCCGTTGGTTTTAACCGACGGCAATAAAACAAGACACAGCTTCTGAGACCGGTGCCGCCAATCCATCCTCAACAAATACCTCTGCATGAATTTTTGCGATTCAAACTCCCGCCCGATATTATAAATACACGTTCCTTTTATTCCGGTATCCGGTAAAGGCAAATAGCGCCGGATTAAATCAGTTACGATTCCTCATCATGCTCTGACGGCTGATCTGCGGGAAGCTTTTTCTTCATCGCTTTACTTAAAAAATATGTCAGAAAACTTATGATTATGGTCCAGACAGTCAGCATCGTAATGAGAGCCGGTGTTTCCATTATTCTCCTCTTTGATAAAATCAGTGATAAAGTCATGCGGAAAGCAGCGGGGTGCCGCCATCCGCACTAAATTCTTTTCGGGGGATCTTCAGAATCCCATAACAAGTTTGAGAACAAGTGCCAGTGCTCCCACAATGAGCGCACCAAAAAGCACCATGCCAAACGTGGCTGAATTATCTTTTTCTTCAGTCGACATAAAAATCTCTCCATAGTTAAAGATTAATAAAAGAGTTCACCACCACTCAGACCTGAACAGGCCGGGGAGATGAACAATCCGTTAAATCAGAAATTATGTCAGACTAAAGGAGGGGCTTTATTTGAAACTGTAAGCACTTCACGGGTGTGCAGAACCGGAATGCTGAGAGCGGGAAGATTGAATTCATTGTGGTCAGGCTCGTCACCGGTTAAACCGGGAAGCAGTGCCACACCCTGCTCTGCATGCTGTACGGGCAGAATATGCTTATTGATTTTTGCACTTGTGAAGTAGTGGGTTTTCGGGGTTGGTTTTTTCTGTGAGAAATAAAATGTCTCTGAGATATTGACAACAGTACTCCCTGAACAGGGTGAAAGCCCCGTCAAAAGGTAAATAAGAATCAGAAGTGTGTTGCTGATCAGTCTCAAAAGAAATACTATCCGATTATTTTTTTCAAATCTAATATTTTAGCAACGAATTTACAAGCATAATCGGTTCCCGCAATAGTGAAAAACGACCCGGATGAGTTTCAGGAAAATCCCGCTCCCGATGACCGGTATCACTAATACTCCTCCCCCACCCGCGGCAGATACCCCTCCTTCCCCGCAATAACAGAAAAAAAGCGGAACAAATCCCCCCGGGGGCCAGTCAATTTATCAACTGCCTCATCACCCGTCTGAAGATGTAAAATCGGTATTAAATGAGGAAGGCGGGTTTTATAACTGCTCAAAAATTGTTTGCTCATAAAACAAATTAAAATTTACTATTTTAAAGCTTTTGTTAATTATACTTTACATTACACGGGACTAAATATGGAGATCTGTCAGCAGCATTTACTGACCGGCTCAAAACAATCGTGAAATTATTTCAAACTATCCGATTTATATTCCGGAGCCATTAAGATCCCGGTTATTGTTTTGAAATTTTGATCATAATATAAATTTTACCTTACAATTTCATTATATTTGTAAAGTTTAATTAACATTATAATTGAGATGTATCTATCAAGAGACACCGTTAAATCACTTGCGTTGCTTGGCGAGAACATAAAGCTTGCCCGCCTCAGGCGCAGGCTCAGAACCACCCAGATTGCTGAGCGGGCAGGAATCAGCCGTCCCACACTCCTCGCCATCGAAAAAGGGAGTCCTAAAGTTGCAATAGGCTACTATGCACAGGTGCTCTTCGTTCTGGGGCTCATATCTGACCTGAAGGATGTTGCCCTTGATGACGTCTTTGGCAGGAAAATACAGGATATCGGGCTCGTTGTTAAGAAGCGGGCGCCAAAGAGATCAAAGAAAAGCGGAGATAATGATGGCAACGCAAAATAAAGAAATCTTGGTTTATGCTCATTGGAAAGGGTTGGAGCAGCCCGAACTGTTCGGAACCCTTTATGCAGACATTATCAGAGGCAAAGAAGTTTTTAAGTTTGAATATGATGAAGAGTGGTTAAAAAAAGGGCTCTCACTTCAGACAGATCCGGATCTTGAATTGTTTGCCGGCATACAGTTTCCAAAGAATGAGAGATCAAATTTCAGTATTTTCAGAGATTCCTCTCCCGATCGCTGGGGAAGATTACTGATAAAACGTAAAGAAGCGCTTACAGCCAGACTTGAAAAAAGGGCTGTGCGTACCCTCAATGAGTCGGATTTTTTGCTGGGAATAAATGATGTCACAAGGCTCGGTGGGCTCAGGTACAAATTAAGCAATGAGGGTCCGTTCCTTGCAGAGAGCACTCACTATTCTGTTCCCCCGATAACCTCACTTTCTGAATTGCAATTTGCCGCACATAAAGTTGAACACGATGAAGACCTCTCTGATAAAGAGCAGATGAAATGGCTTTCGATGATTCTTGCCCCCGGATCATCTTTGGGAGGGGCACGCCCTAAAGCTGTGGTCAATAATACTGATGGTAATTTATGGCTCGCAAAATTTCCGGCAAAAGATGACACGGAAGATATCAGTGCCTGGGAATTTGTCGCTAATTCCCTTGCACGGGACTGCGGACTTACTGTTCCAGAGTTCGAACTAAAAAAATTAGCGCCTGCAGGTCACACCTTTTTAGTTAAAAGATTCGACCGGTTTTCCGGCAAAAGAATTCATTTTGCATCAGCAATGACCCTGCTCGGTTATGAAGACGGAAATAATTTCAGGGATGGCATCAGCTATCTGGAAATTGCGGATATTATTACAAAATGGGGCGCAGATATCGATAATGATCTGAAAGAACTCTGGCGGCGCATTTTATTCAGTATCCTGATTTCCAATACTGACGACCACCTGAGGAATCATGGATTTTTGCTGACAGAAAATGGCTGGAAACTTTCACCGGTTTATGACATAAACCCGAATCCGTATGGTACCGGGCTGAGTCTCAACATAACGGATTCTGATAATTCGCTTGATACTGAGCTGATGATGGAGGTCTCCGGATATTTTAAGATGAATGAAAAGGAAGCATTAAAGACAATAACCTTCTTCAAAGAAAAAGTCAGGAACTGGAGTAAAATTGCCGGTAAAATTGGTCTGTCTAAACACGAAATTTCATTCTACGAAAAGGCCTTCAGAATCAGCTAAACAATAAGTTAACTGTTAAAGTCTGCTGCTGAAATCAATCAATCGTCAGACCATATTTTATAACTTTCATTCTGTAAGTTATTCCCCTGTTATGCTGTTGCCATTTTTATCAAAAAAGCGTGAGTTCATCACCGGAATATCCGGCATCACATTCTGACAACATTAATTATTCCTCACCCCCCCCTCAAAAAAGTTCCCGGAAATTTCTTTTCAGCAAAAAGAGGTCTCTTACATCACAACCTGCCCGGTTCAGCACCTCCGGTGTGAAGATAAACACCGGTTTAACCTCATCCCTGTTGACTATTTCATTAAAGCTGATTACGATGCATTACGGGTTTTAGTCCTTTTCCGGCTGAATCCTTTTAATCTTTTTCGCGAGGTAAGTTCGTTATGAAAAAATTCTTGCTAACTATCAGCTTTCTTCTTCTACAGGTTAACCTCACTGCCCAGTGGATCAGTACAAACGGTCCCTACGGCAATGCAATAATAAGAAGTTTTGCAAAGACCGACGGAGGTATTATTTTCGGCGGGTCATACTCTTTCGGGGTATACAAGTCAACTGACTATGGCAGCTCATGGGTGCAGACATCAATGACAGACAAGTACATTCATCAGTTATACTGGTCGGGATCCGCTCTTTATGCGGGCACATCAGACGGCGGATATTACACCCCCGATCTCGGAAACACATGGCATAAAATCACCGATCTCAGCATCGGGCAGTTCACATCAGACGGCAATAAACTCTTCGCAGGCAGTTATGACGGTGTTTATATATCAACCGATAACGGCACTTCATGGGCGCCAGGCGGGTTACAGGGCAAAAGTGTTTATTCTCTGTTAAAGCATGGTAACCTGCTTGTTGCCGGACTCTACAGTTCATACCATTTTAATGCCGGTGTTTATATTTCATCTGATCAGGGTGCGTCATGGATAAGATCATTCGATACCACATTCAGCGTCAGATCACTTATTTCTCATAATTCAGTAATCTTCGCAGTTGGTGACGGGATAATAATCCGGTCATCAGATAACGGAGCTTCCTGGTCTCAGATCACTTATACTGAAAATCAGTTATTCAGCATTGCGTCAAACGGCACTTATCTCTTTGCCGGCACATATAATATTGTACCCTATTATCCGCTCAATAAGGTGCTCAGGTCATCAGATAACGGAGCAACATGGGAAATCATGAGTGAATCAAGGGCTAACCATTTCGGAATTCCGGCAATGATAACGTATGGCAGCAACCTGATTGTTTCGGCAGAACAAATTTCACAGACTGATATCTATCGCTCTCCTGATAACGGTGTGAACTGGTTTTACGGCAACACAGGAATGAAATATAAACTTATCCTTAACCTGACTTCCATAGGACCCGATCTGTACGGCTGCACATATTCAGGCGAGGTATGCAAATCAACAGATAACGGTGATTCCTGGAATGAAGTGGGGCAGAGTTTCTTCAATGAAAAGGAAACAGCCGTCTGGTCATTGACCGCAGCGGGCAGCACTCTTATAGCAGGGGTTGGCGGGCAGGGGCTTTACAGATCTTTGAACGGAGGGGCCGACTGGCAGTTCTCCGGGCTTAACGGTCACCAGTTTGAACGACTGCTTTATGACGGCACTAATATTTTTGCGGGTTCGGATAAAGGTCTCTATCTCTCCACGGATAACGGGGCAGGCTGGACTCTCATCGGGTTCCCTGATCAGATTATTTATGCCCTCGCTAAATCGGGTCAGACACTTTACGCAAGTGTTATCGGTGACGGAATTCAGCGCACGGATAACCTGGGGGCAACGTGGATTAAAACAACCGACATTTATCCGCAGATCGATATTGGCGCGCTTGCCGCAATCGGGTCAGTGATTTATGCCGGTACTCCCGGGTATGGCGTTTATAAATCAACCAACTCCGGCACAACTTGGACCGCCATGAATGACGGGCTACCGGGCAGCGGAGGAATATATGTCAATGAACTTACGGCCTACGGCAATTATCTTCTGGCCGGAATAAACGGCAGCATGTACCAGACCTCTCCGCAGATAGTGTACGTCTTACAGGATGGAAACACAACCTGGTACGATAAAAACGCAGGGCTGATCCCTGAGGTCTCGGGGATAACAGATTTCTATGTGCTGAACGGATATCTTTTTGCAGGCACTTACATAATTAACGGACAGGGAAGTTACGGCAGGTCTGTCTGGAGAATGCCGGTCGGCGGCGTAACCGGGGCTGAACTCTCTGACCCCGCTGTTCCCGGTGAATATCTGCTCCATCAGAATTACCCGAACCCCTTCAATCCGGTGACAAGGATCAGCTTTTCAATTCCGCAGGATTCCAGAGTAAAACTGCAGATTTTTAACGGACTCGGTGAAATTGTGAGTGAACCAGTGAATTCAGAATTTCAGGCCGGAATGCAATATTTTGATTTTAATGCAGGCAATCTCCCCTCAGGAGTTTATTTCTGCAGGATGCAGGCTTCTGCTCCCGGGGAGGCTGAGTTTATCGTGAGCAGGACAATAAGAATGGTGCTTCTCAGATAATTTAAGGATTCATAGCCGGGGCTACTACGGCCCCGGATTTATTTCATCAGTTTGCAGTGTGAAGAATCCGGATGAAGATATTATCCGCCTGTTTGATTTAACTTTGCCGCGTTCCTGAACAACAATCCCGCGCCAGCAAAAAGGGCTGCGAAAAAGATGGTCACGCCTGCCACCCCCGCAAAACCCTGCTGATGCCATTTATAAAGGAATTCACAGACGTGCATCCCCGCAGGTTTCTCAATCATTATGCCGGCCAAAGGCACTGATATCTGCAATACTGCCATTGTAAACATTGTATACATCAATCCTGCCGGTTTCAGCCCTGATGCAATTGCGCCCAGTAATCCTGCCAGAAGTACTATTCCGTAAAGCAGGTTAACGGGGTTGTTTTCACTCCCCAGAATGCCCACGGCAAGGTTAACCCAAACCAGCATCAGTCCCGAAAGGAGCGAGAGCCCGATTGCGGCGCGGTAGTGGTTTGCTTTGTATTTATAGGTCAGCAATTTGTATGCAGATGCAGTTGAGAAAATGAGAAATCCGGCAATAATGAAATCGGCGGAACTCCAGTCGACCCCGTTATCAAACTGCATTGCAGTGAGCGGAATCAGCAGAAAAATCACCGTTATAATTGCGGGTGCAGTCAGCAGTCTTTTCAGGTTACTCCTGAGAATCATTTTATTTCCTTTCACAAAAATGTTAAGATTCGTTAAAGTCAATTTCACTTTGAATTTCAAAGTATTTATACAAAAAATTTTACTTCCCGGCACTTATGATTTTTTCAAGGGCTTCAAGGTGATCATTAAACGCCCTTCTTCCCTCCTCTGTCATGGAGTATTTTGTATTCGGCTTCTTCCCGATAAAAGATTTTTCGACGGTGATGAACCTCTCTTTTTCCAGCGCCTTCAGGTGACTTGCCAGATTACCATCGGTAAGATCAAGAAATTCCTTAAGGGAGATGAAATCGAGATTATCATTCACCGCCAGGGCCGACATTATTCCGAGCCTGATTCTGCTTTCAAAAGCTTTGTGCAGATTTATAAAGGTTTTTTCACCTGCCGGCAGTTTCACCGCTCGTACCTGTAAAAGATTACTATTCCGTAAATGAAATGCACTATCCCGAATCCCGCCGCCCAGATATAAATACTGAACTCCGGAAAGAGCATCGAGATCAGCCCCAAAGCAGTCTGAGTTATTCCCAGCATCTGAACTTCCCTGCCGGAGATTCTTGAAGCGCTGAAAAGTGAGAGTCCGTAAAAGATCAGACTCAAAGGAAGCACCAGACCCGCCATTCCTCTGATCAGAAGAATCAGAATTATTAATCCGCCTGATACCAATGGCAGACTCATGGCAAGAAGCAGTTGTCTTGTTGCGGCGTTCCTGATTTTCTCTCCCCTTTTTGCAGATTTACGGTAGGAGAGATAAACAGCGGTAATCAATGCCAGAGCAAGAATCAGAGATGCAGTGAGAATAAGCTGCGGGGTTTTTGTAAAAGTGCCATATTCAGCAGAGATGCCGTAAAGCAAAGAATCTGGCCTGAAGCCCAGGATCGAACAGGCGATATAGATCCCTGCAGTCGCATAAATCCCCGCCATGATTCCCGCCAAGCCGGAGAGGGATAAAAACTTTGATGACCGCTCCATCATGGAACGTATCTCTGCTAAATCTTTCGTGAAATCTTTTTCTTCTCTCATTCAAAGTACTTTTTATTTCAAAGTTAATTAAAATACTCCACCTGTGCAAGAACAATCTGATCTGCCGCATCCTGATCCTAATAAAATATTAATTTTTTGGGCAAACAGGTGCCGCAAGTTGCTGTGATTTGGTTTCAGGTAAATGCTGCCGGTGTGAGGCAGGTACTGCCGGGTGTGATGCAGGTACTGCCGGGTATGATGCAGGTGCTGCCGGTATTGCTTAAGTCCTCTGCCGAAAAGCGTTTCGGCAGTGTGTAATTGTGGCACCTGTGTTTTATTCCTGTGTCCTGTTTCAGACATCATGCAGATGTTTTCAGCACAAATGTACCGACAGGAATGTCGGCGTTACAATCCTGTTTCCTGTCTTCCTGTGTCCTGTTCCCTGTTTCCGGGTAAGTTATTCCTCAGCAATTTTTTTTACATCCAACCCCGCCGGGGTTGAGCGTTTCACGGGGGAATCTCTTTTCTACAGATATTCAACCCGTCCCGGGTTGATCCGGTATTTTACAGGCGGTATCTGTTAGGGATGCGATGCTCGCATCCCTGAAAAATCACCCGTACACAAGCTTTGAGTGGGGGTAAAAGGTTTTTTTGAAACATTCTCCGGGAATTCTGCTTCCTATATCCTCTTTCCTGGTATTGTGTGATTCCTCCGGAATCATTGCCTTGTTAGGATTTTCCCCTGTTTTCCTAGTATTGTGTGATTCCTCCGGAATCATTGTTGTGTGTAAAACTGCTATCTGTATCTTGTTCCCTTCTTCCTGTTTCCTGTCTTCCTGTGTCCTGTGTCCTGTATCCTGTTCCCTGCTCCAGCCGTCGGTTAAAACCAACGGCAATATTATTCCAAACCCGTAAACGGGTTCCTCTTTTGGTTTAATATGCTGCCGGTGTTGCTTTAGTCTCTGCCGAAATGCGTTTCGGCAGTGTGTAATTGTGGCACCTGTGTTTTATGCCTGTTACCTGCATTAGAACATACATTCATACTAACATACAGTCATACCTCCTCGCAAGCCTGGTTTCCTGTGTCTTGTTCTCCTGTGTCCTGTATCCTGTGTCCTGTTTCTTGTTTCCTGTGTCCTGTTCCCTGTTCCCTGTTCCCTGTTCCCTGTTCCCTGTTCCCTGTTCCCTGTTCCCTGCTCCAGCCGTCGGTTAAAACCAACGGCAATATTAATCCAAACCCGTAAACGGGTTCCTCTTTTGGTTTAATATGCTGCCGGTGTAGCTTCAGTCTCTGCCGAAATGCGTTTCGGCAGTGTGTAATGGTGGCACCTGTGTTTTATTGCTGTTAAAGACGCAAGCATTGCGTCTCTACGAATCTTTTTCCTGTTTCTTTCAATCATACATTCATACTTTCATACAATCATACTTCTTCACTACTCACTAAGCCAAAGGCGTTTCACTAAGCCGTAGGCGTCTCACTAAGCCAAAGGCGTCTCACTAAGCCAAAGGCGTCTCACTGTTTCCTGTTGTACCCCTTCTCTCCAAAGGGCTGCAGTTTCTCAATCCAGGCTTCCTCCAGGAATTTAAGGTCTTCCTTGTAGTTATAGTCAGGGTCTTCCTTGTACTTCAGTTCATCAAGCATACCGAACTCAAAATTCCCGGCGCCAAACTGGTTGTACTCTTTCTGGAGGTCGGGATTAATATGCGATCCGATTTTCAGGGTGAACTGATGCCCGTTAAGTTTACCCGGCACATTATATGCGCTCCCGATAAACACCTTGCCGTTAACCAAATTCTTTATCTGGTAAACACCCATCGGTGTTTTCAGTTCTTTTGATTCTCTCTTAAGTTTTGCCTTATCAATCATATTCATTCCGGTTTATAATTTTTATTCACAACATATATCTGTTTATCACGTTCGAGCATACCCTCATCAATCAGCATTCTCCTGATGGTTACAAAATCGGCGCACCGCTCTCTGAGTATATCATTAACCTCAGTTTCATGGTAACTTCTGCCCTCCGAAAACAATTCTTTCAGTTCATTCAGAATCAGCAGTCTTTTTTTTCTCTGAACGGGTATCTGAACAAGTTTTTCCTCCCTGTAAAAGGCACGTCTGACCTTTTGCCTGAAGACACCGTCCCTTTCCTTTTTTATCACCTCGCCGATGCTGTCATCCCTTATCAAATCCGATAATCTCAGTCCCGTGATCTCGCGGTTAATCTCATAGACCGCATAATACTGTTCTCTTCGCTTTGTCACGAGTCCGGCTTTCACAAGCTTGCTCAGATGAAAAGAGACAGTTGATGCCGCAAGATTCAGGCAATTGGCAAGCTCCTCCACATAAGCGGGCTTATCCATAAGGGCATTTAACACCTGCAGCCTCGAGAGGTCAGAGAGCGATTTCAGAATCTCTAATTTCTTTGTAATATCCATTTTTTACTTTATTTCGATAATCATCGAATCAAATCTAAGAAATCTCCCGGCAAAAGTCAATCTGTTTCGATATCTGTCGAATCATTTTTTTCAGATTCATCGTTTTATCTGGAGAAGTTATATTTGAAGCGTCAATTTTCTGATTATATTATTCTCACTTTAATTTCCGGAAAGCGTAAGTGATGGCAAAACTTTTTTCACCCCTGACAATAAGAGAAATCACATTCAGGAACAGGATCGCAATCTCGCCGATGTGCCAGTACTCGGCTGTAAACGGATATGCAAACAACTGGCACCTTGTGCATCTGGGGAGCAGAGCAGTGGGAGGTGCCGGGCTGATTATTCAGGAAGCCACCGCTGTTGTGCCTGAGGGAAGAATTTCTCCCGGTGATCTTGGGATATGGCAGGATGATCAGATCGCACCTCTGGTAGATATTAACAGATTTATAAAATCTCATGGTTCAGTGCCGGGTATTCAGCTTGCTCATGCCGGGAGAAAGGCATCGACAAGCATA
>JABWCA010000319.1 GCA_013359345.1 Ignavibacteriaceae bacterium | reverse complement strand
TTCCGGGAGCAGTTGTTCCCGGCAGCGCGGTTTGTCAATCACGTTTCCAAAGGAGCAAAGGATGAAGATTGATGAATTTGTTACCCGCCATTCTGACAGAATATTAATTGCAGGAAAGGTATTCAGTGTTTTTCTCGTGTTCTTCTGGGGTGCCTTTTTCCTTGAACATCTTTCGTGGTTCACCACCGGCAAAGGGCTGCCCCCCGTGTCCGTGATTTTATCAATAATTTTTCACGGAACTATGCTTACAGGTTACATTGTATTTCTCTTCAAATGCAAATACGGCAGTTATGTCATCCTTGTTTCAGCAGCTCTCTTCTTCTTCATTTATATCCCTCTGACAACAGCAGTTTTCTATTTTCTGATAAGCTCAGTTCCGGCATTTCTCTGGAGTATAATCTGTTATGCGGGTCTGTGCGTCACAAAACGACAAAATCAGGAGGGCAATAATAACCCTGTAAACAATCTCCGCTAAAACTGAAGGCCGGGGCAGAAAAAGGAGTAAAGATTCCTCTTTTGTGCTGCTATCTGCTCACCACAAAGGAAAACTTCCTGAAATTCAGTTATGTTTTTTTGATCCGAAGGTGTTCCGGAGATAACCACTCAGGTCAAACCTGCTTAACAAAAACTACTCTGCAGATTTTTATCATTTGAAAAGTGTCTGCCGTTCTTCTCTTGTTCAGGCGGGGAACTGTTTTATACTCACAATGATTCCTGCAATCATAAAGTTTAGTGTTAGCTATCCTGAAAATTATCCGGGAATCCCGGATAAAGATAAACCCTCTGATATTAACGGATTTTATAAATTCAAATCCGCACTGAAAAATCACCGGAGAGCATACTACTTCAGAAATTTATAACCGGCAGAGTGGACCGTTATAAAATGAACGGGTTCCGCCGGATTCTTTTCAAACTTTTTCCTCAGTGAGAGAATAAAATTATCAATTGTACGCGTGGTGGGGTAATTTTCGTATCCCCACACCTCATCAAGCAGTTTTTCTCTTGATATCACCCTGGCTTCGTTTCTCAGAAAGAACTGCAGAAGCTTAAATTCTGTGGGGGAAAGCTTCAGGTTTTCTCCGTTTCTGATGGCAGTAAGTTCAGTAAAATCAATTTCCGTTTCACCTATGATAATCTTTTCATGATTAAAGTTCTGCCCGGCACTTCTCCTCAGCACAGCCTTCATTCTGGCAAGAAGTTCTTTTATGCTGAAAGGCTTGGTTATATAATCATCAGCTCCCATCTCAAGCGCCAGAACCTTATCAATCTCATCCTTACGGCTGGTGAGGATAATTACGGGAGTAAGATTCCCCTCTTTCCTCAGTTCAGAACAGATTTCGTTTCCGTTTTTGCCCGGAAGCATCATGTCAAGAATAATCAGATCAAAATTGCCCTTAATTGCTCTGGTGAGACCTTCTTCACCGTCTTCCTCGCTTTCAACAAGATAATGCTCTGTTTCAAGAACCTCTGTAAGAGAGATTCTTATTGCGGGGTCATCCTCTATTATTAAAATCTTTTTCATTTGACACCGGCAGTTTAATTGTAAAAGTTGTTCCTGCACCGGGGGTGCTCTTTACCGCTATAAAACCCTTATGACTATCAACAATATGCTTTACTATTGAAAGGCCCAGTCCTGTTCCTGGTATTCCTGATTTCTGCGCACTTTTTGCCCTGTAATATGGAGTGAAAAGATTTTCTGTTTCCTCACTGCTCATCCCTATTCCTGAATCGCTTACTTCAATCACCGCATAACCGTCTTCCTTATAAAGTTTCAGTCCTGTCTCTTTTTTCATTTTTGAAAACTTCATTGCATTGTTCAGGAGGTTAATCACCGCTTCTCTTATTGCATCAGAATCAGCAATCACCTCAATTTCCTCATCAGGGAGAGAATATTCAACCCTGAATTTGCTGAGGCTGAACTGGTACTCCATTAATCTCATGACTGCTTCAATATCCCGGTTAATAACAACCGGCTCCATTGAATATTCCTTAATTCCTCTTTCAATCTTTGAGTAGTCAAGCACATTATTGATCAGCCTGGTGAGCCTTTCAGACTCACCCAGAATTATATCCAGATAACCCTCGGTTTTTTCTCTGGTTATTGATTTATTCCTCTTCATCTGCTGAGCAACAAGGTTTATGGAAGTGAGCGGGGTTTTCAGATCATGCGAAACTGACGATACAAAGAGAGATTTTTGCTGATCCAGCTCAAGGAGTCTTTCTGTTTCCATTTCTTTTCTGATCAGGCTCTGATGCAGCAGAATTTTTTCTGCCTCAGAGACAGCCGTTGCGGTAAGAGTGACCAGCAGATCACAGTCGGCCATTGAAAATGCAAAGCCTGATTTCTTTTTACCCATGAGTATAACGTAAGCAAGCCCCTGAACATTCGTGATATTTTTGATAACGAGTGCCACCCCCGATTCAGTCAGGCTCTCACTCAAAACAGCAGCATCGCCTCCCTTATCAAATTCATCAGGATCAACGGCAATTTTTGCCTGCATATTTTTCAGATAATAAATTGCCGAAGATGTGAAAATGATATCGGGCAGTTCACCTGATTCTCTTATTATCCTGATCTGATCCCCCTCTGTCTCAAAGATCAGCATAAATTCTGCAGGCAGGATCTCAGATAATCTTGAACCGAGTGTGTTAAAAACCGCGTACGTGCTGCCGCTTAATTCCAGTTCGGTTCCGAAATCTTTCACGGTCTGCCTGAAATCATAATTTACCCTGAAAAACTTTTTATCAACTATATCTTTTACCCGCTTTGAGACCGGCTGAAAAAGGAATGCCAGAAATATTGCGGATATGGTGGAGCCTGCCGTGATTCCGGTTTTTCCGGCGTAATGCGAAATTGCTGCTATGGCACCCAGATATAATCCTGCTAAAAGAGTGATGACAATTGAATAGGAGATACTTCTTTTAATTATAAGATTGATATCAAGCCAGTGATATCTTATGATTGAAATTGAAAATGTCACCGGAACCGACAGCATAAGGAGTGAAATAACTTCCTCAGGCAAAAGTCCGTTTCCTGTCAGAGCCTGAGGCAGAACCCAGAAAAGCACAAAAAAGACCGGGCCGATAAAGAAGCCAAGCAATAACCAGAGCAGCTTTTTTCTCTCTGTAAGCGAATGCGTTTTTTTGTAAGATACCAGAAAAGTGGCTATTGAGGCCGCCACACTGCATGCAATAAGAATCCGCAGGTGGTTGAACACGCCGATGTAGCTTTTCACAGTCGCTTCATTTTTTAAGGTATCAAGCAGGTAGTAGCTGTATGTTATGTAAAAAAACAGGATGAAGCCTGCCGGATAAAGCAGCCGTATAACAATTCTGAGTTTATCTGAGCGATCAATAGGATAAATAAGGGCAAAGTGAATGAAGGCGATCGGGACAAAAATGTAAGACGCGTGGAAAAGTGTTCTGAGCAAAAACCCAATCCATCCCGCAGAATCAATTGAATTTGCACCCCAGGTCATTACCAGAATGACAGCCGTACCCGATGTCGTAAAATGGAACACGGCAGCCGCTTTTTTATCTTTCCCTCTGAGCAGAACAAGATTACCGATAACTACAAAAATCAGGGCAGTTATCAACTGAATCAGAATGTATTGCGCCGAATAAAAATTGACCAGCTGAACCGGTTTTGTAACGGAAGCACCGGATTCAACGGCTGTGATATTTATATATTTGCCGCTTTTAAAGAAATCAGAAATCACCTCAATACTTTCTGTGCCGAAAACTCTTATTCCGTTAATGTCACGAATCTCACTTCCCGCACTGAACCATGGGTTTTCAGAAGAGACTGTTATAATGTTATTTTTTTCGGAAAAGGCAAAAGGGATGCGGGCTTTTTCAGAAAGCTGTAAAACGG
>JABWCA010000318.1 GCA_013359345.1 Ignavibacteriaceae bacterium | reverse complement strand
ATGTTAAAAGCAGTATCAAGCGGATAATCAATACCGGGGTCATAAACGCGGTTACCATTATTGTCTGTAAAAGTTTCTCCCGGAATATAAGCCGTAACACCCTGCACTAAAGCAAGCATTACAGCCGGGGGATTTATCCCATACTGCTGATCGGGTCCGTCATTGTAAGTTATGACTGAATTGGTGAGAGTATCGGTCACCGCAAAATCATCTGTGTAATGACCAAGATCAGGATCTGCGGCAACAGCAAAATATACGGAATCAAAAAGGTGTGCCACCGATCCTTTATTCTTGATATCATACTTTACAAATATTGTGTTTCTGAGAACTGGGTCAGAAGAATGCGGGAATCCGAATATCATTTGCCCTATTTCTATACCCATCGGCTGAACATCATTGTATCTCCGCTGCTCAGACGGGACATTATCGTTTATAACACACCAGTAATTCACATCACCCGGCATTTCAGGTGCGTCCTCGCCGGGCTCCCAATGCCCGCTTCCGTTGATATCCACAGGGTTATAAATGCCGTCACCGTTACCGTCATGAAACGGTGCTCCCAGATTTACCGCAAACTTCCAGTTTTGCCATGCCGGCCCGAATGCACTGTCGCAGTTCGTTACCTTAAACAGCCCCAGCGAAGGATCATTAGGCAGCCCTCCCACCGTGCCCGGTCTGTAATCCTGGATCCTCGATGCAGTCATAACAGCATTACTCCATACATCCGCATTATGGAGCCCTGATAATGAGAAACCCGCACTGAAGACAGCAGATAATGAATCATATCCGCCAAAAGGAAGCTCTCCGGGAATGTTTACATCTGCGAGCACCCCCTTATAATCAAAAGGCATGTACAGATGCTCATTCTTTATAAAGGCTTCACGGATAACAGAATCAAACGGGATAAAGTACTCATCCCCTTCATAGTAGTGATTGCTCAGATCGGCATCTTTAACTATAAAACTGTACTGAGCAGCGTAGCCGGTTTGCAGATTTTCAGAAAGGTGCGTATAAATCTTATCACCCGGTATACTGTCGCCATGGGTTCCGTCATCATACATGAAATATTCTGCGGTTGAATCAAGATCACGGATTCTCACATTAACCGATGCAGGAGCATCATGATAACCCGTTATCAGTGTAATCTTTACTCTGTCTCCGTTCTGAGGCTGTTCAGGAGTGTGCCTGTTGTCAAAAACGGCAAAATTTGCCGTATTCTCATTCCACAGTGCAAACTTACCGTAAAATCCCTGCAGTTTATTGTAGTAATTATACCGGTCGGATATTAATGAGATATAGAATTCACTTCCCGATTTTGAAAATCTCAAATCTTTATCCTCGCCGGCGTAGTATGTCAGTCTGTAAGGGAGAGAAATATTGTAAAAATCCAGATTCGCATTTCTGTAGTAAATATCTGATGATTTATAAACACCACCGGTCAATTTATAAACCTTGTATAAGATCTTTATGCTGTTATCCTGTTGCCTGAATATGCGCGGCTCAAGAATCGGGTTGCTTTCATTGAATAAAGGAAATCCGGTCAGGGTCCAGCTGAATCCGTCATCATGAGAGTATTTTGTATAAAAAGTATTGTTGCCTGAGGATTTCTCCTGATAAAGCAACACAAGCGTACCTGAAATCAATCTTACTATTGCCGGATTACAGGCAGGTGCCGGCTCAATCATAGCCGGTGCTGAGAAGGTTGCTCCGCCGTCTGTTGATTTTATCAGATAAACCCCCTGATGAAAACTTTTGCTTACCGCAAAATAAAGTGTATCAGCCTCAGCAATAAAATCTGTAACGAGGTCTCTGTACTGATTTGAAGCCACGCCACCGGTGTTTATTACAACAGGCTGCTGCCATGTATAGCCGCCGTTTGTTGATTTGATGAGCTGATTATAAACATAACTGTTCCCGGCATAACGCCCCCTGAGCACGAGATAATAGTTGTTTCCGCTGTATTCAAAAAGCAGGGACTGCAAAGAATCGGCAAGCGTTATAAACTGGTTGATCGTGCCGTTTTGTCCGTAATAGATCCACGTATACCCGCCGTCACTGCTCCTCGCTGATTTGAGGACGGCAGATGTTGAGGTTACCTGTTCTATCCAGAAAGTGAGAATTTTATACTGATCAATTTTAACTATGTTAAAAAGTCTGTAGTCTTTTAAGGAATCCTGAAACGGAAATCTTGCAGGGTGAACTGCCTGGGCAAAAATGGAGGCAGATGTGATTAGAAAAAAAATTATGAACAATCTTTTCATGATCATACCCGATCTGAATAAATTTTATCCTTGAACCTAAACATTTTTTCTCTCATTTCCAAAACATGAACCACTTAATCGCCACTGAGCGTTTTGAACTTTTTCCTTTATCAGAAGTTATTTCATATAGGAACAGCTTAAAAATCCCCTGTTTATCCTTAACTTTAAAGATACACTTTTTTGAAAGTCTGAATGAAATATTTACGTAAATTATATGACTGGATGCTTCACTGGGCAGATACTCCCAACGGAGCGATAGCTTTATTTCTTATAGCTTTTGCAGAATCTTCATTCTTCCCCATCCCCCCTGATGCACTTCTGATTGCACTCGTGCTCGGGAAAAAAGAAAACTGGTTAAAATTTGCACTGATATGTACAAGCGGCTCTGTTTCAGGAGCAATATTTGGTTATGGTATAGGCCATTTTTTGTGGTGGTCCGGACCCGGCGAGTTTTCAGGTCTGGCAAACTTTTTCTTCGCAAATATTCCCGGCTTCACAACGGCACTTTTCTGGGATATTCAGAAGCTTTTTGATGTCTATAATTTCTGGATCATATTCACTGCAGGTTTCACCCCCATTCCGTATAAGGTATTTACGGTTGCGGGCGGGGCGTTTGAAGTTAATCTGGTTATGTTTCTGATTGCCTCAGTTATAAGCCGCGGAGCAAGATTCTTTCTGGTTGCGTTCCTGCTTAAACTGTTCGGTGAAAAGATTAAGAACTTTATCGATAAGTATTTCGACTGGGTTGCACTCGCCTTCACAGTGCTTCTCATAGGCGGATTTGTGGTTATCAAATTCCTTATCTGAGCTATCCGATGATTTCACGGAGCCGGATCTTTTCTTCCGGCTCCACCATAAAAATAGCCACATCATTCATCTCAAGAATAAGGTTGTCCTCCGGATTAAAAATCCATTTTTCACCCCTCTGAAGCGCCATAAGCAAAGCCCTTGGTGATGCAGCCTTTAGCTCACTGACCTTTTTGCCAAGGTAATGCCCGCCTATTTCGGCTTCTTCAACTCTCAGGTTTTTCTCTTTGTCTCTCAGCATCTTATCAAGAAAAGTGACTACTGTGGGCCTTATCATTTCTGATACAATTCTGAGCCCGCCTATTCTGTTGGGTGAAATCACCGCATCGGCGCCGGCCTTCTTGATCTTTTCAATGTTTGTCTCTTCCTTGCACTTGCCAACTATCCTTAGCTCAGGGTTCATATGCCTTGCGGTGAATGTGATCACAAGATTATAATTTTCATCTCCCGTCACCGCAAACAGCCCCTTCGCTTTTTTTATTCCCGCTTTCTCAAGCACTGATTCAGAGGTGGCATCCCCCTCAATATGGAGAACCGAGTTTTTATTAACAAATTGTTCAAGATGTTCCTGCTTATCAAGCAGAACAAAAGACCTTTTGGTCATCATCAGTTCTTCGGCTATGATCAGTCCTGTATCTCCTGAGCCGCATATGATATAATGATCTGAGAGAGCGGAAATTTCTTTTTCCATTTTTCTTGTCTTGATTTTTTTTATTAATTCGCCCCCTATGATGAAGGCAGTGAAGTTGGAGATAATGTATGTGAAAGCACCAATTCCCGATATGGCTATAATGAGAGTGTAAAGCCTGCCAAT
>JABWCA010000317.1 GCA_013359345.1 Ignavibacteriaceae bacterium | reverse complement strand
CTTATCTATAATATTAACAGCAACAACGCACAAAACGAAATCTATGTGACCGATCTTATCGGGCTGTTCAATGATGCGGGATATTCAGTCTCTGCCGTAAGCCCCAAAGAAGAATATGTTGTGATGGGTTTTAATGATAAATCGGTTCTGAAAGAGATGGAGAAACTTTACAAGAGTAAGGTTTATGACAGACTCAAAAATCTGATAGACATTGAAGACCCCGAAGATTTCTTCATTGATGAAACCACCGTAACCCAGTTGCTTGATCTTGATGATGCAGGCACTCCGCTTGATATCAGAATCGGGAAGGGTGCATATATTGGCAAAGGTGTACAGCTTAATTACGGTGTGCAGATTGGCAGAGAAGTTTACATGAACGGAAATATAATCTGCGGTAAAAACCTGAGAGTGTCTCAGTTTGCCCACCTCTCAACTTTTCCCCATCAGAAATTTGTGATTGGTGATGATGTTGAGATTCTCTGGGGTGATATCATAAAAGGAAATATTGTGATTGGTGATAATTCCCGGATTGAATCATCAGTTAATATGACAGGAAGTGATGAGTTCCCGCTCAGAATCGGGAAAAATGTTTTAATTAAAGGAACCAGTTACATTTTCGGCTCGGTGGTTGAAGATGATGTTAACATTGAACACAGTGTCATCATTAAGAAGAAAGTCTTCAGACAGGTCAGAAAAGACGGCTCGGTTCAGAAGGTTAAATTCTATCTCCCGCAGCCTTCGGGACTCGATGTAATAGAAGATGTTGAGCCATATACAGAATAGCCGCTTATATAACTGAAACGCCCGGTTTGTTCCAGCGGGATTTTATGATGTGAGCTTTTTCATATCAAAGCTGTAAAAACAATCTCATGCGGAACAGAGGAGTGGTTTAATAGTTTAATGATTAAAGATTAATTAATTCACAAAAACAAAATGGAGATAAAATGAAATCTTTCACAAAGTTCTTCGCTCTTTTTGCAGTTGCAGTACTTTTCTCATCTGCTTCGCTCATGGCACAGCCTTACAACCTTAAATCAGATACAAAAAAGGAAAAGGCTCTTGTTCCGCCAAAAACTGTTGACTTCCGTGCACAGCTCGGCTCAACAAACACAGCCCTTGATAAAGTTGGTGAAATCATTGACGAAGGCCGTCAGACTAAAAACGTTAAGACACTCCTTTCAGCCGCAATGATTCTTTTCCTGGAAGAAAACACCCAGGAGAAAAAAGCACAGATCACCGGTATGGAACTGTTAAAAGAAGCCAGTGAGATAGCAGAAGGCCAGAAAAATTCACAGTCTTTATATGCCTGCGCATATGTCTGGGGCTCCATCTGGGTAAATGATGCCGCTTCTGCAGATAAATACAACAAACTTGCCGCTTCATTTGAAGGCAAAGGTGCCGGCTTAAGAGGCCCCGGAGCAAAAGAATGTTCAGTTCAGGTTGAAAATCACTTTGATCAGAGAATCTATGTCTACATTGATGATGTTTATAAAGGATATGTAGAACCCGGTTACTGGGCAAAATACACCAACATCGGTTTAGGTACAACTAAATTATATGCTGAAACTGAAGACTACTGGGTTGAGGCTGAAAATGATTACTTCTATTCTTTCTGGGAGTATGAGCTCGATCTCAAATCTTACAAAGATGAAAATCCTGATTTTACCTGGAAACTTCAGTAAAATTTTGATAAGTCTGATGAAAAGCCGTCTGCAGGACGGCTTTTCTGTTTTAAATCTGATCCTTCACTCATTTCAAGGTGTTTATTAAAAAACAGATCAGGGATTTAACGGGACAATCATGCAAAGGCAATTCAATTCCCGATGTTCAATGTTGTATAAATCAGTTTATTCCGGATAAGTTTTAGGTATAAAATATAATGCTGCAATCATCCAATCTTCGCGAAGGCGAACAATCATTCAATCATGTGGCATAACTCATAACTCCTCCAATCAAACATTCTTCGCCGAAGGCGAACAATCATTCAATCATGTATTATAACTCATAACTGAAATTCATTCCTTCTCGCAGAGTAAACAAGGTTTTTTCTTAAACTTTTTTCCCTGCAATTTTATCATATATGCTGAGGGCGCGGCCAATTGCCTGATCCATGTTATAGTATGTGTAATCAGCGAGTCGGCCGGCAAAGGTTACTGAATTAAGTTTATCAGCCATAAGCCTGTACTTTTTATGTATCAGCTCATTCTCACGTGACGGAATGGGGTAATAAGGCTCATTTTCACCGCGGACATACTTCTGAGGGTACTCATATGCAATTGTGGTGCCTGCAGTTTCCTGAAGTGTCATTTTCCTGAACTCAAGGATTCGTGTGTAGGGTCTGTCATCAGGATAGTTTATAACAGCACGCTCCTGAAATGAAGACTTGTTATAATGGAAATTTTCAAACCGGAGGCTGCGGTAGGGGAGAGAGCCTTGAACAAAGTCAAAGAATTCATCTGCAGCGCCGGTGAAGATCACTTTACTGAACCGGAAAGTTTTTTCGGCCTCTCTGAACGGCATCCCGGTTATGACATCAATATTCTTATTGTTAAGAAGTTTTGAAAAGATGGGGGAGTAACCACCGGAGGGGAGCCCCTGGTATTTGTCATTAAAATAACTGCTCCCCCTTGTTGTATAAACAGGAAGCCTTGAGGTTACAGATTTTTTCAGTTCCCGGGGGGAGAGTTCCCATTGCTTAAGAGTGTATTTATAATAGATCTTTTCATAAATGACTTCACCCGCCTTCCTGAGAATAGGATTGCTGCATTCAATGAGATCAAGCACCGCAACTTTATTATTCAGTCCGTATTCATTAATCAGTGCTGCAGAAATATCCTTTGCCTCACGGCTGTTAAAAAGAGCATCCAGTGAATCAAGATTAACGGGGAGAGGTACAGGTTTACTCTCAACCATTGCATCAACCCGGTGATTATATCCGTTCCAGGCAGTGAATCGGCTTATGTAATTCCAGATGCGGTCAGAATTTGTGTGAAAAATATGGGCGCCGTATTTATGGACGAGCACGCCGTTTGAATCGTGATAATCATAAGCATTGCCGCCTGTGTGAGGTCTGCGGTCGGTGATCAGAATCTTCATCCCGGATACTGAGGCAAGGCGCTCCGCAAGAACAGCACCGGTAAATCCCGCTCCTGCAATCAGATAATCATACATGATTTTTCATCACCTTTCTTACGGCTGCAAAAGCAAAGAGCGCAACATAAAGTTCGGTTAACAGCCATACCGATGCCACACCGGCAGCACCATAGGCCGGGATAACAAGAATATTTGCGGGAAGTGAGATCAGTGCAGCGCTGAGAGTCATAAACAAAAACAACTTATCCTGCCGCAGGTTCAGCAAAATCTGCACCCCGAAAATATTACTGAAAGAAACTATAAGGGGAATAAAAGCCGTGATTCTCAGTATATCTGACGCTCCTGAAAATTCACTTCCGAACAGAAAACTGATTATGAAATCGGCGAAAAGAAACATTATCAGGCCTGTCGCTCCCATTAAAGGGGTAAAATATTTCATCCCTTTTATAGCCCTCTCATAACCTTCTTTAACTGATTTGCTGAACTCAAGTGCAGTATTAGGGTAAAATGACTGGGTGAAAGGCATAAACAGAAGATTCTGGGAAATACCGATAATTTTGGCCGCCGCGGCAAAAATACCGACCGAATAAACATTCCCGAAGATGCCCAGAAGCACAGTGTTAAGTGTGGTATAAAGACTGATAATCAGAGTGGAAAAGAATACGGGAAATCCCTTTCTCAGCTCATGAATCACCGGGCCGATCCCCGTAAATTTAAATTGGATCCTCAGTTTTTTCAGAGCATATATATGGGTTGATACACCGGCAAAAATCTGTCCTGCAGAAATAAGCAGG
>JABWCA010000047.1 GCA_013359345.1 Ignavibacteriaceae bacterium | reverse complement strand
ATCTGTAGAGACGCAATGCTTGCGTCTCCCGAATGCCCCGCCCAAACCCGTATCTACCGGCAAAAAGAATGAAAAAATGCGGCTGAAGCCGGGGGGGTCGCGGGGATATCTGTCCGTCGGTTAAAACCGACGGCAATAGATGTAAAAAAATCTGTAAGACATTAAAAACAAATGGTTTAGCACTTCAGAATTGTGGTTTATCTTTTGCCGTTGACTTCAGTCAACGGTTGTGAAGCCCTGAAGAATCCCCTGGTTTTAACCACATAATTAAGGTGAAATTCCGCCTTTGTTCAGTGCTGCCAGAGACGGGGAGATTTGCCGGATACCATTCCGTCGGTCAAAACCGACGGCAATAGATAAACTAAAAACAATTAAGGCGTTATCATAAAGGCACATAGCATTATTTGGTCTATTTTCTTTTACTTCCGCTATCGGCAAAAAATGTAAATTAACAATCAAAAATACTTCTTGCAGTGGTTTACCATTTCGGGGGGAGGCTTCCCCCCGAAATAGTAAGAACAAAAATTGCCTGCAGATGATACATCTTCAAAGTCCGAAACATAATCAGATTTTCCTGATCTGAATTAAATCACCAAATGCTGAATTCCTGATTAAGAATACTCTGCATAATAAAAAAGATAGAAATGAGCAGGGAATGGGAACCAATCTGTATCACAACAGTTAAATAAGCTAAGTGAAGAGAATTTTATTCAATTGGAAAATTAACCACGCTTTATTAAATTAAAACGTTATTTACAAATCCTTTTAACTCATCGGAGAATAAATGAAAAAAATCATTAAAATGCTCGCTTTCTTAGTAGTGGCTGTTTCGTTAACCGGTTGCCTTTCTACCGAAAAGAAAGAGTATTCATATAAAGTTAACGGAGACGGAAGCGGCTCGGGAAAGATCAAGTTTGTTAATATAATCTCACAGAAAGATGACGGAAAAGATGTTTCCTTCTCTGACTTTGGCGAACTGGTTGATAAATACCTTAACGGCGAGCAGTTTGAAACAGATAACCCCAATCTGGTTGTAACTGATAAAAAACTTTACGAAGAAGACGGTAAACTGATGGGCGAAGTTACATTCACCTTCAAATCACTCTCTGATATCAATTTTATCATGGAACCAGGATGTGATTGTTCTCCGATATTTTATCCTATGAGCACTTTCTCAGAGACGTTTGAATCATCAAACGGTACTTACCTCGGTGAAAACAGCAGTGCAACTATGATTAAATGGCCTTCCGGAACAAAAGAATTCACATTCACAACGGTTGTCACTTCAGATCTTACAGAAACGGTTTCCCTCCTGGGAATGTACAAAACCTGGAAAGAATCGAATAAGTAATTTTAATCCCGCCCCGTGCGGGATTTTTTTTTATCTTTGCATTATTCCTTCAAAAAAAGTGAACCGGAGAATTAATGCGAGCAGGTTTCTTAATAATTCTATTTTCATTTCTGATAACTGGTTTGTACAGTCAGAATTTTAATTACCCCACCACAAAAAAAAGCGACGTTAAAGACGATTACCACGGTGTTCTCATTCCTGATCCATTCAGATGGCTTGAGGATGATAATTCACCTGAAACAGAAGCCTGGGTAAAATCACAGGTTGATTTCACCGAAAGTTATCTTTCCAAAATCCCATTCAGGGATAAAATACGCAAAAGACTCACCGAACTGTGGAACTATGAAAAAATGGGAATTCCATACAGGGCAGGTGATAATTATGTTTATTCAAGGAATGAAGGACTTCAGCAGCAGTCAGTATACTACATAAGACCGGCTGCAGGAGGTGAAGCGAAAGTCCTGCTCGATCCTAATAAATTATCTGATGACGGAACCACCAGCGTAACCCAGATTTCCTTTTCTGGTAATAATGAGTATATGGGTTATGGCATCTCAAAAGGGGGATCAGACTGGAATGAATTTTTTGTTCTGGATGTGAAATCCGGGAAATTATTACCTGATCATATTAAATGGGTGAAATTCTCATCCATTTCATGGGCGGGTAACGGTTTCTTCTATTCACGATATGATGCTCCTGCAGAAAATGAAGAGCTTAAGGCAGAGAATAATTTTCACCGGCTTTATTATCATAAGCTTGGTACACCTCAGTCCGAAGATCAGTTTATCTTCAGTGTAAAAGATTCACCCAAGAGTATAGTTTACGGGGGAGTATCAGAAAATGAGGATTATCTCTTTATTTATGTAAATGAAGCAACTTACCCTCATTCAAAGCTATGGTACAAGGACCTTAAAAACGGAAAAGATATTAAACCGGTTATCGATGAGTATTTTACCTCCACCTCGGTAATTGATGTTCATGAGGGAAAGTTTGTCTGTGTAAGTGATTACAATGCAGCAAATAAACGTATTGTAGTAATTGATCCCTCAAACCCCGCAAAAGAAAACTGGAAAGAACTTGTTCCGGAGGGCAAATTTGTAATCGAAGATGCATTCACAGCCGGAGGTAAACTATTTATTCATTACCTGCAGGATGCATACAGCAAAATACAGGTTTATGAACTCACCGGGAAAAAAACTGCAGAAATGGCGCTGCCGGGTATTGGTTCCGCCTCGGGATTCAGCGGAAAAATGAAAAATAATGAACTGTTTTACGGGTTCACTTCTTTCACACAGCCATACACGATTTACAGATATGATGTTGAAAAGAATAAGTCGGAAGTATTTTTTGCTCCTGACATTCCTGTTGATGTATCTCAGTTTGTAACAGAACAAGTGTTTTACACAAGCAAAGACGGCACAAAAATACCTCTGTTTCTTGTTTATAAAAAAGGATTTGTAAAAGACGGAAAAGCGCCTGCCATGCTTTATGGTTACGGCGGATTCAGAGTTTCTATGACTCCATCATTCAGACTTTCTGCAATACCTCTTCTGGAAAAGGGTGGTGTGTATGCCATGGCCTGCCTGAGAGGAGGCAGCGAGTATGGTGAAGAGTGGCATCAGGCCGGAATGCTGGATAAGAAGCAGAATGTTTTTGATGATTTTATTTACGCTGCAGAATATCTTATAAAAAACGGTTATACTTCTCCTGAGTATCTTGCCATAAACGGCGGATCAAACGGCGGACTTCTTGTGGGAGCATGCATGCTCCAGCGTCCGGATCTTTTCAGGGTGGCCATTCCTCAGGTTGGCGTGCTTGATATGCTCCGGTATCAGAAATTCACTATTGGCTGGGCATGGGTAAGTGAATACGGTTCGTCAGAAAACAAAGACCAGTTCAGGTTTCTGATAGATTATTCACCGCTGCATAACGTCAAATCCAATACCAGATACCCTGCAACATTTATAACCACGGCTGACCATGATGACAGGGTGTTCCCTGCTCATTCATTCAAGTTTGCTGCCGAACTGCAGGATAAATACAAGGGGCCTGATCCGATTCTGATCAGGATCGAAACTAATGCCGGGCACGGAGCGGGAATCAGTACGTCTAAAAGAATCGATGAGATCACCGATATTCTCTCGTTCGCATTTTTCAGTATGGGTCTTGAGTATTAATCTTTAACAGGAGTTTTATGAAAAAGCAATATTATCTCATTCTGCTGGCTTTCTCCGTCATTTTTCTTGCCGGCTGCGGAGCTTATAAAGAACTTGAACCGGATCCCGAAATTAATTTCAGGGAAGGGCAGCTTATTAAACTGGATGACGATGGTGATCCGTTTGAATTATCAAAAGGGAAGAAATATTTTATAAAATTCCCGAGACCGCAGTTTAATGATTTCTTCATCGTGCTTACAACACCGCAGTCTGCAGCATTCAGCGGTACAATGGTGACCAATTTTAATGATGGTGACGGGCCATTCAAGCCGATCACTCCCGATGCAGATAAGAAAGACACTCTCTCTGCTTTCCCTGTGGATACTCTGTCTCAAAACTATTACTATATATTTGACAACATTCCCAATGAATTCAATCTGGAAATGAGATACAGATACGTTCCGGTCTGGAGATTCCAGTTTGAAAACAAATATCAGTCATATTACAATACTCTTCAGAGCAACAGAGTGGCCAGAAGTATTTATGATGCGGTTGATCAGAACTATTCACTGAACAAAATTGATTTCAGCCAGGAAAATACTTCTCTCAGGAAGAAAAATGCCGAGCTGAAATCACTGCTTGATAAACTTAACACTCTTAAGGCCCTGATTCCGCCGGCATTGATGAGTTCAAACGATCCGGCTGTTGCAAACTATAAAATAATTACCGGAAACCTCGCAGAAGAACTTGATTTCCAGGATAAATACGGAATATTACTGGATGTATTGGGAATTCTTCATAAAAACAAGGATAATACCGGAGAGGTGCTTGATAACACCGAAACGTTCCTTGAGTTTTTTGATATGAAGGCAAGATTCACCAAAGGGCAGACTGATAAAGTGAAACTTGAACTCTCAGGAGTTCTTTCAAATGCTGTTGTCTACTATAACGGCCTCATAAGTTCTAAAAATGACTATAACCCAATTAAACTGGGTCATAATGTTTTAAAAGTACAGGCTCTTGCAAAGGAAGTTTCGGGGTCGGTGGCTGCTGATCTGAAACTTGTTACTGATTTCATAGCAGAATACAATTCTGCAGCCGAGATGGCCGTATCTGTCAGACTGGATCTTGATGATATATATAACAAGATCAAAGCTGCTGCTCCCTGGCCTGCAGATGATTATTATGACAATATCATCAACCAGTTCAGCAGAGCAGGGAAGAATATCCCCTCTGATAAGCTTTCAATGTATAAACCTTATAACACCTATAAATGCTCTCAGCTTTTATCTGCACTTATTAAACAACTGAATACTGAGTTCGGAGGGAATACAAAAGCCTATGAAACTGCCTCTTCACTGGTTAAGAGAATCAACAAGTTAAAGATTCAGGATGATTATAAATCAATCATTTCACTGCTCATTCAGAACAGAAATCTTGATTTTCTTCTGAAGCAATATCCTGACGTTGATAATCTTTACGTTACTGCCGAGGGTAAGGCTGTAACCGGCCTGATTGCGGGCAGAAGATTCCCCGAGGCTGAAACGAGGACACAGAAACTTTTTACAGAGACTGATTTTGTTAACAGCAGCAAAATAAGTGAAGCCAAAAACAAGCAGGTTTTAACGCTCGAAAATGCTCTGTTTGAAAGTGTCCTGAATCTCTCAAAAATGTCGGTTGATAGTTTTACAGTTCGGAATCTCCTTACAATCGATAATGTGGAAGGCATATATAAAGATTCCTCTTTTGTGCCTCTGTATGACATTAAATTTGCATCAGGGGGTGCAGGTGTGGTTGCCTCCCGCAAAAAGCAGATCGAAGATTACCTGACAAATATGAAGCATATTTCCTTCCCTGAAAAAGCGATAACAGCAATTTATCAGGACTTCCTGAAGAATATTAATAACAGGGGAGTTGAAAAACTCAGGGCAATTGCAGTGCACGGTAAATACTACAAAGGAACTAACAATACTGTTAAGAACACCTATTTTGAAAGCGATGTATACATCGCAAAATGGATTGTTCAGCCGAAAACTTACAGGCGTGTTTTTGCACTGCCAACAACAACCAACAGAACGGGTAATAACACATATATGCTCAGACTGATTCTGAGGATCCCGACTGATGCAACATTCCCGACTTTTGACATCAATATCAAACTGCCTGAGGAAGTTGGTAAAAATGCCGGAAGCAAGCAGTGGTATGATAAAATAACCCTTAACGGCAAAGTGGTTAAAAATGAGGGAAGAGTTAAAATCACTTCTCCAACCTCAGCAAACGGTTATGAATGCCAGGTGGGTCCTGTTACAATGGATAAAGACGGCAATAATGTACTTGAAATTACCTTCAGCTATCCTGCATTCAAAGTATTTGAAGTGAGTGTGATGGCACAGGAACCAATTATTAAAAAGAACTGAGAGGCTCTGAAATGAGAAAATGGATTTTTATAGGTATTGCACTTCTTATCGCCTCCGGCGTTACTCTGTATCTGGTTCTTTCACCGGGACTTAAAGATAAAATTGTGATTCCCTACATTTCACACATGAAGCCGTTTGTTGATCCGCATCTGCCTCATGCCAATCTTGTCAGCGATAAACTGGATGAGGTTGTGTTTGACGGTATATTTAATGTTTCTGCGGATGCAAGCGGATTAACTTACGAAGACGGGCTTGGTGAACTGGTTGGTGTTGAACAGCCCGGGAATATAGTCAGGATCAAACTGAAGACGGGTAAAAAGTGGAGCGACAGTTACAAGGTGCTCATGGATGAAGATGAGGTTAAATCGATCGGCGACAGCACTCTGCACGGCTTTACGGTTGATGATTTGAAATTCACTATTAACAGAATTCTGAAACTCGGCACACTCTCTCCCGACTATATTCTGATTACACAGGCGCTTGATGATATCAATTTTGAGGGCCCTGATGGTGACGGCATCGTTTCATTTGATTTCCGTGATGACAGGGAATGGCCTGATGCTGATATAAAGGAAGTTCTTTCATTCAAGGTGCTGCCCGCAAACGCAAATATTAACGCTCTGAACTACACTGTGGGCACGTCAGATTATCTCAGTGTTCCTTCAATGAGCGGTGTAAACAACTATCACAAGTCGCCGGCAGGAAAGGCAGCGATATCAAGCTTTATGCTGGCTCCCTTTATTGATAACTCGACTTTTACCACTGAACTGCTTAATAATAAGATTAATGTTCTGCTCGGCACCCCGTTCGGGGCGGTATCGCCGCTTGTACAGGAGGATGAAGATTATTTCTATAAAGCATCTTTGGCTCAGACCTTTTTTGCCATCCTGTTCAATACACAGAGCATGGATATTGAAAACAGACGTGCAGTGAGAAATCTTATCAATAACAAGAAGATAATGGACAGACTCTACAAAAGAGGAACCCAGCAGCAGAGAGAGATCGTTGATTTCAAAGGCAATAAAAATAAATATGATGATTACCTTAACTTCAGTGTTTTCCCTTCCACAAGTTATTATGTGGAAGAAAATGTTGTCTATAAAGAGGAAATGACTGATGACAGCCGACTGACTAAAGATACTGTGCGGATTGCGGTAGTACTGAATTACGGATTCAGAGAGGAACTGTCTGAAATACTTGAGATTCTTAATGATAAAGCGCTTACAGGCGGAAGAGTCAAAGCTGTATCAGTTCAGAATGAGGATGTTGCCCGTGGTAATTATGATGCTGTTCTTCTTGCAGTTAACGGCTACAGAAGCAACTTCATGTTTGATCTGTATGATGTCTTTTTCAGGGAACCCAATTTTGATTACTACAAAATCAATCTTAAGACAAGAATAAAAGACGGTAAAGAAGTGTTTGATCCAGGTTCACTGAATTCCTCAAATAACTTCTGCAGAATCTCATCAGAGATGGGTAAAGACTATAGTGAATTCATTGAAAATGTTCACGGATTCATGTCGGCAAGAAAACTTGGTGATAAACTTGTTTATGCAGAACGTGTTCATGCCGCAGAACAGGAACTCTGCCTTGGAGTATGGCTTTTCTCAATGCCTTCGCTTTCATATTTTAATAAACAGTTTGATCCCGCATCAATTAAAATGTATTCATCGCCCCTTTCAGGAATTGAAAACTGGAAGGAAGTTAAAAAGTAAATTATCTGCCATGCTCCTGCTCCCGGGAGCATGGCCTACTTTTCTTTCTCTATGAACTGCTTTAAAATTCTTATCTCATTTCTGGTTTTATATTTCACCTCAGTATCTGGGCAGAACAAAGAGTTCCTCCTGGTAAATGCACCTGAAAAACTTGTGATTTATAATCAGTTTGAACAAACGATGACTGAAACCGCTAAAAAGAGATTGGGTGAGAATACTCCCTTTATGATTACTGATCTCAGAGGATTCCTTTCAGACGGACTTACACCGGTAATTGAAGCAGTTTATCTTAAGGAAAAATTATTCATTCTGCGTGATGAAAAAGGAAACCCGGCAATCAGCGGTAAAGCCGCAGTGAAGAAAACCGGTTCTGTCACTCCGTATAACAATCAGGGAGTCATTAAAAATGACTGCAAGGGTGAAACTTTCTCAGGAAAAAAAATTAATCTTAAAAAGGGTGAGAGGGTAATTGCTTCATTCATTGATGGTGATAAGATCTATGCCGGAGTTACTACAGGCAGCAACCTTATTTTTTTGTTTGTCTCCAAAAAGGAATTTGCAGAAGAAAACGACGGCAGGACAGCCGGAACTAAATTGAAATCATTCTCTCAGGATCATTTCAAAAAGGTTAATGAGCTTTCTGCCAGGTACAATAAAATATTCATTGCGGTTTATAAATTCGCCGGAAATGAGTTTGGCAAAGAAAAACCGGCACCGGAAATTACTGTTACTTCATCTTCAGGTGAAATTAAAGTCAGAATAAAAAACTACGATGATGCACACCGGAGATCACTTGAAGAGTTTTACACCGCTGCTGAAAATATCCTGTCTGATTGTGACTACATAAAAAGCGGAAATATTGAGAACATTTCTTTCAGGATAAAGAAATGAAGGAAATAATAAAAAGTCATCTTGCAAGTATAGTTGTAATAGCCGGGATACTGATCTTCCTTATATTCTGGTTTAACACAAAATCAGCAGAACTTGCCGAAGCGCCGCCCATTGCAAAAAAACTGGCCAATATTGAAAACTTTGATTTTAATGATGCTCTGCAGGTTGAAATATTACTCGAAACCATTGAGCGGTTCACCGGCAGCGAAGCTGAAAAAGAGAATTGGCGCCGTGAAATTGAAGAATACAGGGTGAAGTACTTTACGAACAAATACTTTAAGGAAGGATCTGAAAAGCCGGGCATAACATCCGCCGTTGCCGAAAGTCTTTTCCCTAAATACCTGAAATTTTTGTTTTTGTATGTTATTTCGCTCATTCTGATTTTTTATATAGTCAAAACTGCCGGTCTTATCAAATTTGTAAGAAGCAGACGTTCTCCTGATTCAGACAATTTATCCCGGTGGCATAAAACCGTGGTTATCTTAAATAAAATATTCTCCGCAGCGGCCATTTTCGTACTCTTTTCACCTGTTTATGTGATAGCCTATGCCGTTAAAGGAACTGTTACCTCAGATAATTACTTTTTGTTTATTCTTTTGCTTATCCTCGGGAACGGCATCACAATCACTTTTGTGAATAAATTTTATCATTACCTTGTTTCTGAGTCACAAAAGGGTTACATATTATGCGCCAGGGTAAAGAATCTTGATGAAGATTTCAGCAAAATCACCCTTAAAGAAATCGCATCGCTTGTTATAAAGGGGCGGAGTGAATTGTTAAAAGATCATATAGTGAATGATATTTATCAGAATGCCTCGGTATCTTTCAGTCTGGTTATAAAGGAGCTTGTTTCATTTCTGATAACCGGAATTATCATAACAGAAATGGCCCTCAATATTCAGGGACACCTGTGTTATGAGATGATGCAGAGAGTCCTCTCAAAAGAATACGATATTGTTCTTTTTATTGTCCTCCTTATCTTTATGACTCTCAAAATATCAGAGATTATCACTGATCTTGCCGCAATGAGGAGCCTGAAAAAGTATGCAAATTAACGGTGTGCTGAATGCGCTCAGATTTAAGAAGGATATTCTCTGGATAATTATCTGGTTAACCGGACTGGTTCTGGTGCTTGGGTGGAATCTCCTCTTTCTTAATGCTCCGGCGTTTTCTAAACTCCTTACCGGCACCGGGAACACTTTTATTTCAGGGCTCATTACGGTGAAGTTTGCAGGTGCTGCCGGTTTTGCAGTCGGGATATTCACTGCATATTCCAAAGATACACATCCCGTTCTGTATCTTATTCTCAGATCGGTTACCGACTCGGTTAAGTCGGTCCCTCAGATCCTTGGTGTATTATTTGCTTACCTGCTGATTCTCATGCTGAGAAATAACGGAGTTATTGAGAGCCAGATTACCGGATTAATCTTCACTGCATTACTTGTCTCACTGTTTTTCATGCCTGAGATATCGGAGCTGACCGAAGAAAGGGTGGCTAAATACCGTGAAACCGATTTTTTTGATGCTAACAGAGTGCTGGGAATAAATGTTCTGAGGATCATCACCGTTGATATTCTCCTTAAGAACAGCGCTCCGCACGTGATAAATAAATTTGTTTCGCTTTACGGCCTCTCGGTCTTTCTTCAGACAAGTGCGGATTTCATATTATCAGTGGGGCTAAGTTCAGATGTTAATCTTGTCGATCTCAATACAACCCTTGGGAGTCTGCTCGCTGCAATGGACAGCAAGCAGGATATACTTGCACTGGGAGGGCTTATTTCCAACCCCTTTTACATCGGAGAAATACTTACCACGCATCTTCTTGGGGTAACAGTGGCATTTCTGATCTCATTCACTCTGCTTTGCTTCTATAAAATTTCAAATCATCTTATTGAAAGAAGGGAGCTGATCTGACGGGAATGAAGTATGATATCACTGTAATGAAACACGGCAATGAGATTCTCTCAGTCAATAATTTCGGGTTTGAAAAAAATAAGATAAATTTCATTTTCGGTGAATCGGGTATTGGCAAATCACTGCTGTCAAAGATTATCTTTGGGATAGGGGATGCACCTGATCTTGAGATTACCATTGCCGGTATGGATTACCCGGTTTACAAAAAAACGGATGCCTGCCTTGAAAACCGCAAAAACGGATTCTATGTTTTTCAGGAGCCTTCCACTCACCTTAATCCTCTCAAGACGCTTCATGAACAGTTGAATGAGGGTGATCTTAATGTATCTGCGGGTGAGCGGGATATAGTGGCCAAGCTTTTCCCTGACCGGAACTACGATGAATTCAATGAAAGGATCGGTTCAGTTTATCCTAAAACCTACCGCCCCTCAGGAGGAGAGAAACAGAGAATCCTTCTGCTCATGGCGTTCAAAAAAATTGTAAAATACATGCATGAACCCGGTGAGAGTAACGGGCTGTTTATATTTGATGAACCAACGGGCAGTCTTGATAATCAACTGAGGAACAGGTTCACTGAGCTGCTGTATATTCTGTATCGCAGGAAAAAATTCACCGCAGTTGTTATAACTCACGATTATTCAATAATAAGTTTTCTTAACACTCAGACAGGACTTAATCATAACGAAACGGATTTTTTTGAGCTGACAAGAAAACAAGGGATGATTGATTACTCGGGGTTCAGAGAGGCTGATTATCTCAGATGGCTGAATACCCTCGAAAGACCAGGTAATCCTGCAGGGAATGAAACACTCAGATTCAGGGGCGGCATGAATGTATGGGGTAAACCCCTTCAGATCATAAAAGTGGGAAGCCGTTCAGATCTGGTTATTAAAAAAGGTGAAATAGCCTTTCTCAAAGCTCCTTCAGGAACAGGTAAAACAACTGTTGCCAAAATCATCACCGGCTTTATAAAAGCAGACTCTTTTGAATTCACAATCTCAGGTGGATCATTCAGTGAACGGGATAAAATCAGCAAATGGAGAAATAATGTCTGGGGTAAGAAAGCTGTAATGGTTTTTCAGAATGCCGATGAGAGCCTGAATCAGAACGCATACTTTAAGGATGCGCTCGGGGGAATAAAATCTGACAAGAAGCCGGAAGAACTTTTCCCGCTGCTTTTCACCGAAGCTGATATAGAAAGGCTTTATAACAAAAGGATAAGGCAGCTCAGCGGAGGACAGAAACAACGTCTTAATCTGATAAGGGCTTTTGCGGCACAGGCAGATCTTTATATTCTTGATGAACCCTTCAGCTCGCTTGATTTTAATTCTGTCAATCTCGTTGTATCGCTTATATTTTCAAAACTTAAAAACGGTGCTTCCGTGCTACTTATATCTCATAATGAGGAAATAGTGGAAAAAATAGTCCCCGCCGCGAATATTTATCACCTGACAACCGTCTGAAGTTCAGTATTTGAACTTTTTTAGTCGCTCTGACCTTATTATTGTATATACAAATATTTATTTATGGAAAAGATTTACAAAAGCGATACCGATGTATTACGGGAGTTTTCTGATGTGCTGATAACACGCCATCTGGAAAATTCGTGCAGACTCCCTTTAAAAAGTGAAACGGAGAAATATCTTAATGAACTTCTGAGGGTATTGTTTCCGCAGTTTTCCGACAGAAAATATTATAACTCTGATGAGATCAACGGAAAAATCTATCTTCTCGAGAGGGATCTGAAGAACATTCTGCTTTCACTCAAACAAAATTATCCCGATACAGACTCAGATGATATTTCACGCGATTTCACACTTTCACTCCCCGGTATATTTTCAATGCTCCTTAAAGATGCCGAAGCTATATATATGGGTGATCCTGCGGCTCAAAGCAGAGAAGAGGTGATACTTGCTTATCCGGGATTTTTTGCAATAACAGTTTACCGTATTGCGCATGAATTTTACAGATTGAATGTTCCCCTGATACCCAGAATTCTTTCGGAGTACGCGCATACAAAAACGGGAATAGATATACATCCCGGTGCAAAGATAGGCGAATCATTCTGTATAGATCACGGTACGGGAATAGTGATCGGTGAAACGACTGAAATCGGCAAGAATGTTAAAGTATACCAGGGGGTCACACTCGGAGCACTGAGCGTTGAAAAGAATCTTGCTCAGAAAAAAAGACACCCCACTATTGAAGACGATGTGGTGATTTATGCGCAGGCGGTAATTCTGGGAGGGAAAACCGTTATCGGTAAAAACAGTATAATCGGCGGTAATGTCTGGCTGACAGAATCTGTTCCCTCAGGTTCTGTGGTATATCATAAGAGTGAAGTACATGTGAGAAGCAACACTGATATGAGTAATGTTATTGATTTTAGTATATAAAAGGAGAAAGAAATGAAGTATGATAATATTTTGGCGACGATAGGGAATACTCCCCACGTCCGCATAAACAGATTATTTGACAAGGATATTGAAGTTTATATCAAACTTGAACGCACCAATCCGGGCGGAAGCATTAAAGACAGGATTGCACTTGCAATGATTGAGGATGCGGAGAAAAAAGGAATCCTGACTCCCGATACTGTGATTGTTGAGCCCACCTCCGGCAATACAGGGATAGGGCTTGCAATGGTTGCTGCAGTTAAAGGGTATAAACTCATACTCGTCATGCCTGAATCAATGTCGGTAGAACGCCGGAAAGTTATGTCGGTGTATGGAGCAGAATTTGTACTCACACCAAGAGAAAAAGGTATGCCCGGTGCAATTGCCAGAGCAAAAGAACTGCTTGATGAAATACCCAATGCTTGGATGCCTCAGCAGTTCGAAAATGACGCAAATCCCGAAATACACAGGAATACCACAGCCATGGAAATTCTTAATGATTTTCCTGACGGCATAGATTATCTTATCACCGGAGTCGGCACAGGGGGACATATAACAGGTGTTGCTGAAATATTAAAGAAAAAGTTTCCTGATATGAAAGTGTTCGCAGTTGAACCTGTGTTATCACCCGTTATATCCGGCGGTCAGCCCGGCCCGCATCCCCTTCAGGGAATAGGAGCAGGGTTCATACCCAAAAATCTTAACACCGGCATTCTTGACGGTGCAATTCAGGTAAGCAAGGAAGAAGCATTTGATTATGCTCTGAGAGCAGCCAGATCTGAGGGAATGTTCATAGGCATCTCAAGCGGGGCTTCACTTGCTGCGGTTGCCAAAAAACTGCCTGAAATGGATGAAAAAGCAAAGGTGCTGACTTTCTGTTATGATACAGGTGAGCGCTATCTTTCTATAGAAGGTCTTTTTTAAGTTTTACGGGGCGTTCAGGCGCCCTTTTTTAATTCAGGTATTATTGGTATAGTCCCCTGATTTACTCAGAGTTTCGTAAAGCAGAATACCAGAAGACAGCCGGTCAGAAATTACTGTAAGGGTGTAAACGGAGGGTGAAATTTGAAGAAGATATTCCGGAATTATAAGGACTCTCAGCCTGTCTTCATCCCCGGGGATATCAGAACGGCTGAGAGCAAAAATTATTTATCATTGAACCTTAAAAGATAATAACATCTCTTTCATTTCATCAATTGTACTTTCGGGAGCATCCGGCGTGATCTGACAAAAAGCCTTAATTGTCTCTTCAGGGCCAATCTCGAAATATACCACCGCAAACCCAACTTCCCGGTCTGTGCCTGTTATAGTTCCTCTTCCGGTAAATGAAGTGACTTTTACTCCCCATATTTCAATATTTTCAACAGGATCGTAACTTAGATTTTCATATTCCACGCTAAGTTCAGTATCTGTTGTCATGCTTACAGCTGCCAAAGACGCCTGAATTTCAAATATTGAAACATCAATCTGCTTATCATGGCTTCTGGCTAATATTCCGAATGAATAATCAGGATTCACGGCTACTTCCCATCCGTCAGCAAAGATGAAGCTGTAGCGTCCTGATTCAAGAAATACCTCCTGCTGCGGCAGAGCCTGAACAGTAAGGAATAAAAAGCAGAGAGTAAAGAGAGTTTTTTTCATATAAGTATTGTCCTGTTTTTTGATTGAGTAATAGATATTGTTGTGTTTATCCGGGCTTTTGTGGCAAAGAAACCGGCTCTAATTGTTTGAAATGAATTCTATGCTTTCGGCAACAGATCTCACCAGATCAACCTCTTTTTCAGTTGGTTCACTGGTAAACTGTGCCACAAGCTGAATACACATGGTTTCAGAAATTTCATATACGGCAATCATGATCAAAAGCTTATTACCTGATTTGCGGTCTGTGCATTGAGCCGCATCAAGAATTACACTGATCCCGTTGAAAACTTCATTCTGCTGAGCGTCAAATTGGATATCATCAAAATTGTCATTCACAGACTCAAGTGTCCTTTCTGAAATTGTGCGTGCATCAGTTGAAAGCTCCTGAAGAGTTATCTCTACAGCGCCGTCATCCGGTCTGATTATATATAAACCTTCATTATCATAGTCTATAGAACAACCATCCGGCACTGTGAATTGTGTAAGCGTCTGTGAAAAATATACAGGAGTCTGTGCGTAAACTGAAATCGAAAATAATATTGCTGCAATGAAAGTCTTGTACATGATATACCTTTCTTTGATTGATTAAAATTGCATAGCTGACTGACAAATCGTCAGATGCTCTGCTTCAGTAATCTGCATAGATAAATTATTATAATACAATTAAGGAGATTTCTGTATCATCAGAAACCCATGTTGTATAATTTATTTTGCTGTGTTTATTCCCCCATGAACACGCTGATACTGCCGGCAACATTCCGTATCAGATCCATTACAGCCTGGTTATTCTCAGGATTAAAAGTGGCGACAAACTGAATGCAGACTGTATCAGCTATGTCATAAACAGCAACCATAATCATAACATCCTCACCGGTTTCACCGTCTTTGCACTGTACAGCATCGAGCAATACATCAATACCGTTAAAATTATCTGTGCGCTGATCTTCAAAATGCACATCGGTAAAATTATCCTGTATGGCATCCATGGTTGTATTTGATATGGTTGTGGCATCAGCTTCGATTTCCTGAAGGGTGATCTCAACAAGCCCGTCTGCTGATTCTACTGAATATAAACCCTCATTATCATAATCGACTGTACATCCGTCAGGAATTGTAAATGTGGCGTTTGATTTTTCAAAATAAATCTCAGACTGGGCAAAGATTGACAATGAAAATAAAATAATTGCAAAGGCGGTCTTAATCATAATGAATCTCACGATTAGTTAAATAAATGTTTTTAGTTGTACTTTAATAAATATTAAATGTTCCTCAATGGTACTTTAAACTGCAATTAAATTGTTTTACTCCGGTCCTGTCACGGTGCGCCTTTTGTTTGTTTCGGATATCCGGAAACAAAATCCGGAATAAATCACCTTAACGATTATGCAAACTGATGAGAATTTCTTTTTCATTTCAGGCCCGGTTGAGAGAATTGATGAGTTTATATACAACGCCGGCTGCAGAACATAAGTAATTTCTGCAATAGGAATGAATTTATTTAATACAGGTGCAAATTAACTGCAATTTACGAAATGAACTGATACAGGTATAATCTCTTTTGCAATTTAATATTTAAATTGATTCTTTCCACATAATAAGATCATTATTGAATTCTTCCCGGTTATCAATCATGGGATAATGGCAGCTGTTTTCATAAACCTTAAAAGTCAGATTCCTGAACAAAGGTTTATATTTCTCCCAGCGGGTAGCCGGTCCCGTTACAAAATCAAAACGTCCTGTTGAGAGTAAAACAGGTTTATCAAGCTGCTGCAATCCCTCTTCTGTTTTAATATCCCTGAAAATAACGCCCCAGACGTGGTCTATCATCTCCATATTTGTTGTTACACCTTCCCACAGCCAGGATGCATCATACTCAGGATCATACCAGTTCCTGGCTCCTGAACAAAGACAGAAGTGGAGGAACCTTTTTTCAGGCTCACGGGCGATTTTTCCCATAAGTTCTGACATCATCCCGGAATAAATATCTTTCCTTTTCTGACCGGCTTCTTCATTAAAGAATTCTTCACATTTAAGGCGATTATTTTCACTGTAATCAGGAGAAACGCCAGTCATAACAACGCCAAGAACGTTTTCAGGATATTTTTTTGCATACTCAAGAGCCATAAAAGCATGGCCTGAATGACCCAGAATTATAAATTTATCAAGTCCTTCAGTAATTCTGACTTTATCTATATCATCAAGCAGAATATTCATTGAATAACGTGAAATATCGCCGTCATCATAAGGATTTTCTGTGAAACCCCTGTGATCAGCAAATACCATCCTGAAATGATTTTGCAGCTCATCGCTGAAAGCTCTTGAATAAAATAATGCACTGCCGATCACAAACAAAGGTATACCGTTTCCTGCGGAAAGACTTAACAGTTTAAATCCGTCGGAATCTGTAACATTCTTTTTATAAATCATTTAAGGCTTTCAGTTTATAAAAGGGATGAATAAAAAGAGGGGACAGTATAGTCCCCGTTTAATTGAATTGCTTCTGAATCAGTCGGATGAACTTGAATCCGATGAATCAAATGATGTGGATGATTTTGGCGGTATCATTGCAATAACTTTATCTGCGAGTCTGTTAAATGGCAGACTCTGGAGATAAACCGTTCCTGTGCCGCGGATTGTGGCAAGGAAGAGGCCCTCACCGCCGAAGAACATACTTTTAAGGTTACCGGCACGTTCAATGGAATAATCAAGGCCTTCTGTAAATGCAACAATACAGCCCGTATCAATCCGAAGAACTTCATTATTAAGATTAATCTTAACATATGAACCGCCTGAAGTTATAAACACTTTGCCGTCACCCTCCAGTTTCTGAAGAATAAATCCGGCACCGCCGAAAAATCCTGCACCAAATTTCTGGGTGAATGCAATGGAGATTCTTGTGCCGAGTGCTGCACAGAGGAAAGAATCACTTGCACAAAGCAGTCTTCCGCCAAAATCGGGAAGATTAACCGGAATGATTTTCCCGGGTGTTTCACTTGCAAAGGAGACTGTGTATTTCTTATTTCCGCGGTTTGTGAAATGAGTAAGGAAAAGTGATTCTCCGGAGAGCATTCTTTTACCTGCCGAAAAAAGTTTCCCGAAGGTGCTTTCATTCGGATTAGAGCCGTCACCCATTTTTGTTTCAAACTGGATTCCTTCTTCCATGTAGCACATACTTCCGGCTTCAGCAATCACTGACTCTCCTGGATCAAGCTCAACTTCCACAAGCTGCATGTCATCACCAATTATTTTATAATCGATCTCATGAGATCTCATTTTTACCTCGTTATCAATTTTGTTTATGATATGTTAAATCGATTTAATTAATTAGCTTGTGGGTACACGAGCAATGATTTTATTAGCGAGTCTTGAGAAGGGAAGACTCTGAAGATATACAGTCCCTGTTCCGCGGAGAGTTGCAAGGAATAAACCTTCACCGCCAAAGAACATGCTCTTAAGATTTCCGGCTCTTTCAATTGAGTAGTCTATTCCTTCAGTGAAAGCAACAATACAGCCGGTATCAACTCTGAGGGTCTCGTAATTTAATTCTTTTTTAATTATGCATCCGCCGCAGTTAACAAACGCTTTGCCGTCACCTTCAAGTTTCTGCAGTATGAAACCGGTGCCGCCAAAAAAACCTGCGCCGAGTTTCTGGGTGAATGCCATATTAATTTTTGTGCCCATGGCAGCACATAAAAATGAATCACTCTGGCAGAGAATTCTCCCTCCGAAGTTATTCAGATCGATTGGAACGATTTTGCCGGGTACATCTGATGCAAAAGCCACCTTTTTCTTTCCGGAGCCTCTGTTGGTGAAGTGGGTAAGGAAAATGGATTCGCCGGTGAGGGCTCTTTTGCCTGCAGAGACAAGTTTACCGAAAAAACCGCCTGCTTCTGTGCCGTCACCCATCTTTGATTCAAACTGAATTCCGTCCTCTATATAGAGCATAGCGCCGGCTTCGGCAATAACAGTTTCTCCCGGATCCAGCTCAATTTCAACAAGCTGTAAATCGTCACCAATGATATTATAATCGATCTCATGAGATCTCATTTTGGCCTCTTTTTTTAATAATAGATTATTGAATTGTTACAGATATGATACCCAAATTTACGGTTTTTGTTCCCATTGGCAAATAAAAAAATTGATGCGGAAAACCCTTTTTTTCTGCATTTATTTGAATGATTTTGTTTCACTTAACAGTGTTAAGTAAATTAAGGTATGTAATATTAAAAGTTGAGAAAAATCATGGGCATAGCTGAAAGAAAAGAGAGAGAAAAGAAGGAAATGAAGGAGAAAATTCTTCTTTCCGCAAGGAGATTATTCATCAGGGATGGGTTTGAAAATGTGACTATCAGGAAAATCGCAGATGATATAGAATACAGCCCGACAACAATATATCTTTATTTCAGAGATAAAGATGAAATATTTTTTCAGCTGTATAAAGACGCATTTGATGAATTTTACCGTTATCAGTTAAAAACTGCAAACATAGCTGATCCTGTAACCCGGCTGCGTACTCTGGGAGAATATTATTTTAGTTTTGCGATTGAGAATCCCGAATATTATGATCTGATGTTCATTTCTGTGATTCCGATGAAACCACTGGAATGCGGATTTGAAACAGAACATCCGGGTAAAAAGACTTTTGAATATTTGTTAAATACAGTTAAAGAATGTCAGAAATCAGGCTTGTTTAAGGAGTATTCTCCCGAAGCCGCAGCGCTCTTTGTATGGAGCACTGTGCATGGTCTCGTTTCACTGAATCTTAAAAAAAGGATGATGCAGTTTCCGCCGGAAAAAACTGAGTCGGTCATGCGCGAGGTTCTTGAGATTATTATACACCGCTGAGATAAATCCGGTCTTGTTTAACTCAGAATAATTC
>JABWCA010000316.1 GCA_013359345.1 Ignavibacteriaceae bacterium | reverse complement strand
GATCTAAACCATGCCGGGTCATGTAATTAACTCATCAGATAAAGCATTAGATTAACAGCATATTTTGTAATAATTATTCAGTAATCCGGTATTCTGTGATATCATATCACAATTTTAAGTTTTTTAATAAAATCACTTTATTTTTACTTGCAATTTACCCCGATTGCTTTTTATTTTTAAGTATTAATTATTTATTACTTTTCAAATACAGAAAATGATTGACGAACTGGATGTTAAAATCCTGAATCTGATTCAGGAAAATGCAAAAATAACGAGAACGCAGCTTTCAGAGGAAACAGGTATCACAACACCTGCAGTGGGAGAGCGTTTACACAAGCTCGAAGACAGAGGAATAATAAGCGGCTATTATACAAAAGTCGACAGAAAATATTTCGGCTATGATATAATGGTCTTCGTTTTTGTAATCTCTGAATCTTCTGTACATTACAGCGAGATGGTTGAACGTGCCGTTGTTCATCCCAATATACTGGAGTGTCACTCAATACTCGGTGACGGCTCACATCTTCTTAAGGCAATTGTCAAAAACACATCAGAACTTGAAAAACTTTTATCGCACATACAATCCTGGCCCGGAGTTCTCTCCACAAAAACAAGCTTCGTCCTTTCAACGGCCAAGGAAACAAGCAAAATAAATTTATAAATTAACTAACACCAGAAGGAATGATTTAATGAGTGAAAGATCAGCTCAGATTGACAGTATCCTTAAATATGTTAAGGATAACCATATAGAATTCGTGGACTTTAAGTTTATGGACATGCCCGGTCAGTGGCAGCATTTTACTGTACCGACATCAGAATTTGATGAGTCATCTTTTGATAACGGTTACGGCTTTGACGGTTCCTCAATAAGAGGCTGGAAAGCAATTAACGAATCAGATATGCTTCTGATCCCCGATCCTAATACAATGTTTCTTGATCCTTTCATTGTTGCCCCCACAATAAGCCTTATCTGTGATGTTTATGAGCCGGCTACAAAAGAAAAATATTCAAGATGCCCCAGAAATATTGCACAGAAGGCTGTTGCCTATCTGCAGTCAACAGGTATCGCAGATACTGCTTTTTACGGACCAGAAGCAGAATTTTTCGTATTTGATGATATAAGATTTGATGTATCACCCAACCATTCTTTCTATTATATTGATTCAATTGAAGGAAGATGGAACAGCGGCAGAGATGAAAAACCGAACCTTGGTTACAAACCCCGCTTCAAAGAAGGCTACTTCCCGGTACCACCCACAGATCAGTTAATGGATCTCAGAAACGAAATGGTGCGTAACCTGATCAAAGTCGGAATTGATGTTGAAGCACAGCACCACGAAGTTGCTTCAGGTGGTCAGTGCGAAATCGATCTCAGATTCAAACCGCTTCTTAAAGCTGCAGATCAGCTCCTCCTTTTTAAATATGTTGTTAAAAACACTGCAAGAGCAGCAAATAAGACCGTTACTTACATGCCCAAACCGATTTTCGGTGATAACGGAAGCGGTATGCATACCCATATAAGCTTATGGAAGGGCGGACAGCCTCTCTTTGCAGGCGACGGTTATGCCGGTCTCAGCGAAATGGCACTGCACTTCATAGGCGGTCTTCTTAAACATGCTCCTTCACTTCTGGCCATCACTAACCCGACCACAAACTCATACAAGAGACTTGTTCCCGGTTATGAGGCCCCTGTAAATCTTGCGTACTCACAGAGAAACAGAAGCGCATCAATCAGAATCCCGATGTACTCACACAGCCCCAAAGCAAAACGTGTTGAGTTCAGATGCCCTGATCCTGCATGTAATCCTTACCTTGCATTCTCTGCTTTACTGCTCGCAGGTCTTGACGGTATCGTGAACAGAATTGATCCCGGAGAGCCGCTTGAGAAAGATATCTATGATATGGAACCTGAAGAGCTTAAGAATGTGCCCACAACTCCCCCGAGCCTTGCACATGCTCTTGATGCTCTTGCAAATGACCATGAATATCTGCTCAAAGGTGATGTATTTACCCAGGATGTAATAGAGACCTGGATAAACTACAAGACCGAAAAAGAAGTTAAACCGATGCAGTTACAGCCGCATCCGTATGAATTTCACATGTATTATGACTGCTAAACGCTGAAATCGAGTAGGAGGCGGGGTTTCCCCGCCGTCCTCTCACACCACCGTACGTGCCGTTCGGCATACGGCGGTTCGTTAAATATGCCGTTGTTTGTACGTGATTAACATTGGCTGATATCCAAGGCTGTGAAGATAATTGTTTTTCAGAGTCGTCGTCAGTATCCATGAGTGTGCTGTCCGACAGTAGCTTTTCCTCGTGTTCGCATTCATATATGCTTTCTCTTTGTTCATACCCAACTTAATCAGTTGTTTCACACGGTTTGCCGTTTTCTTCCAGCTCTTCCAGATACACATCCTCAGCCGCATCCGGGTATGCTCGTCCAGTGACTTTATAAAGCTTTTTACAGTCTGCTATGGCGAAGTAGTTCACCCAGCCGGTTGTTACCTGTCTTAGTTTCTCCAGCCGTTTTACCAGACTTATACTCCAGCTTCTTTTTGTCAGCTCTTTGAGCCTCTCCTTTATCCGCTTCTGTGTTTTCTCTGTCAGTTTTATCCTGTATCTGCCTTCTCTTCAGTAGAATGTGAACCCCAGCAGACTGCTCCGTGTCGCAAGTGATATCCTGCTCTTCTCACGGTTGACTTTCAGTTTGAGGGTTCTTTCTATATATCCCGTTATACTTTCCTTTACCCGTTCCGCTGATTTCAGGCTCCCGACGTATATGCTGCAGTCGTCTGCATACCGGACAAATTTGTGTCCCCGTTTAGTGAGTTCTTTGTCCAGTTCGTCGAGCACGATGTTGGAGAGTACCGGACTCAGCGGACTTCCCTGAGGTGTCCCTTCTGTTCTTTCGCTTTCCACTCCGTTTATCATTGCTCCTTTGCGCAGGTATTTATGGATCAGCTTCAGTAGACGCTTATCCTTTATATCCTTGCTCAGGCGGTACATCAGCCTGTTATGGTTTACCATATCAAAGAATTTCTCAAGGTCTAACTCCACCACGTATATGTTCCCCTCATTTACGTATTCCTCTGCTTTGCGTACAGCGTCGTGTGCTGACTTCTTCGGACGGAACCCGTAACTGTTTTCTGAGAAACTGCTGTCGTAGGTCTTACTTAGTTTCTGTGCTATGGCTTGCTGAATGAGCCGGTCGGTTACCGTCGGGATTCCGAGTTTCCTCTCTCCTCCGTTCGGCTTCGGGATTGTTACTTCGCGTACTGCATTTGGTATGTATTTGCCTTCAAGTATTCTGGCTTTGATCTTCTCCCAGTGCTTATTCAGATGGTCTTTCAGTTCTGAGGTTTCCATTCCGTCTATGCCGCAGGAGCCTTTGTTTGACACCACCTGTTTGTAGGCTTTCGTCATGTTCTCTCTGCTGAGTATCTCTTCAAGCATTCTTTACCCTTTGCCTTTGGTAATTGTTATTCTCTTCACGGTGGTTCACTCGGCGGGCTATGCTTCTCCATACCTCTGCTTTCAGCTTCCGGCCTATCCTCTGTATGGCAGTCTTTCTGTAAGGTTGTTTCCTTTCAGTTTTCTGCGTTCTTTGCCTCCTTATGACCTTTCCGTTTTACAATTATTTAACGTTCGACCCTTCTCCTGCTTTCGCTGGTTACTATGGTCTCTGCTGACTTCCGGCGTGTCAGACATACATCTCTGTATGTGTTGTCTCTTTGTCAGACCTCTGTCCCGTGACGGTGAGACTTCGCGCCGGATCTCCCCGGTTAAGAACGATAACTTTCTTCTCATGTGTCTGTCAGATTTACATCTGCTTGCTCCGGATAGTTTTGGACTTCGTTTTGTTATGCAAACTCGTCCGCTTGCATCTGCCTTTTATCTGCTTCCTGTTCGTCAGACCGAGGTTTTGCCGCCGACTTCCTTCAGATTCCTCCTTGCGGAGGACACCCTTGTCTTTAGCTAACACTTCCCACTATCAAGGCGTGTTCGGGACTTCCACCCTAGAGTTATCGCCCATGCCGGGCGAACATAGAAGCCGCCCGTTTACGGGCGGTTTTTATTTAAAGGGGGTTATTGCTGTAAAGGGGTTGCTGCTATATCGATTGATGAACGGTCAAATGAAACACCAACAAGAATAACCTTCTTACTCTGAGAGGCATATCTTGCATGGTAATTTTTTTCTTCAATCTGAGCCAGCGCTCTCTCTGCAGACTTCCTGTATTTGAATTCGAAAATATATACAGATGAATCTGTCTCTGTCACTCCGTCAATTCTGCCGGTATTTGTAAGGATTTCACTTTCCACCCTGATACCCGACATATACATAATCATGATCCAGATTGAGTGAAAGTACTTCTCTTCCTCTATATATAGTATTGAGGGTATTCTTGCGAGGATACTTTCGAGAATCCGTCTGAATTCATCAATATTCCCCTGCTCAAGTGAATTCCTGATTTTTATTCCGACAGAGCTTACTTCCTCAAGCTCTCTTTCCATCAGAAAAGCAGAAAGATGGGTATAAAATGCTTCTTTAACTTCATAATTAGGATAAGATAACCTGTAAAAAACTCCGTTAACATCCGATTCCTTATGAGTGATTGTCAGATACCCCGTTTGGAGAAGCAGATTATTTAAGCCGATTGAAGTGACATCATAAGTCTCAAAATCAATTGATCTGAGCACCTCGTTATCGAGCGATGGCACAAATACTTTCTTTTCCTTGATTATTTTAAGCAGGTAAGCCGGTGTGCCTGTTATAAACCAGTAATTTCCGAATTCCAGTTTTTCAAAAAGATTAAGGATTGAAAACGGATTGTAGACTTTTTTTGTGCCATCCCAACTGTAGCCGTTATACCATTCCTTTATTCTGACAAGAGCCTCATCGCGTTTCAATCCGAATTTTGAAGAAATCAGATCTATATGGCTGCCGAAATATTTTTCAAGTTCCGACTGAGTGTACCCGCATATTTCAGTATAATTCTCATCGAGAGAAATATCATATATCTGATTTAATCCCGAAAATATCGATACTTTTGAGAATTTACTGACTCCGGTGATAAATACAAACCTGAGATACTCATCCAGTGATTTAATAGTCGAGAAAAAATTGCGCAGAATATCCCTGTTTTTTCCTGCGGTTTCAGGATCATCAAGCAGGTCAACTATCGGCTTATCATACTCATCAATAAGGATTACAACCTGTTTCTTATACTTGCCGTATAATCCGGTGATCAGATTTGAAAAGTATTCTTCATCAACATCCGATAGAATTCTGATCCCTTCCGTATCTGCAATCCTGATCAGATTGTTCTTAAATGATTTTATGAATTTATCGGGAGTATCATGAATGATTCTTGAAAAATCAAGTTTTATAACAGGATATTTCTCCTGAATGGTGAGGCTTTCAATAGCAGTATTTTCAAAATCCTCTGCTCTTGCTTCAAAAAAAGATTCAACTGTTGAAAGAAAGAGAGACTTCCCGAATCTTCTCGGACGCGAGAGAAAGACATATTTGTATTTATCAGTTAACTGCTTTACATAAATGGTTTTATCCACATAAAGCATGTTTTTCTTTTTGATTTCGGAGTATGTCTGTATCCCGTGGGGAAGAAGTTGCATTATTAATGATTAATAAATTTTAAGGATAACTATTACAGGAATCATTCCTGAGTAAGATGTAATTTAAGTGTATCATTTGACAATCTGCAAGTAAGCTTTATCTTGATTTTCAAAGCAATGTGTGAATCAAACATTACCCGCAAAATTTTTATACTTTTCATAAATATCAGTATCAGAACCTGAAGGTCTTAACCATTGCCAGGAAAGTGGGTTTGTACTCCCTGAATGCTTCCATGGTATTGATAATAAGTTTCAGGGAGAAATCATAATCATCATCTGTTCTGACATACACAATAAATGAAACCTGCCCTGAAAGCTCTTCCGGTTCATTGTAATAGAGTGTGTAATATTTGCCGTCGGATTTGCTCCTGTAACGCGATTCAGAAAA
>JABWCA010000046.1 GCA_013359345.1 Ignavibacteriaceae bacterium | reverse complement strand
TTTTCACCCTCAGTGCCCTGGGTTGTGAACTTCGTATCAACGTTAAATATTTTTGGGATGTCTTCCTTTTTTATTCCCACTCCCGTATCGCTTACAAAGCATTTGAGAAATCTCTGATTCTGCTCATCCAGGGTGCCGATTGTTATCCTGCCGCCGGGGGGAGTGAATTTTATTGCGTTAGAGAAGAGATTGTTAAACACCTGCAGAATCAGATTCTGATCAACAAAAACAAGCTCTTCCTCATGTATCTCTATGGAAAAGCTGATATTCTTTGGCAGCGCATTACCGCTTGTGGCACTCACCGACTTCTGAACAAGCTGACGGAGGAACTGCTTTGAAGGCTCAAACTTGAATCTTCCCGTGTGAAGCCTGGTATAATCAAGAAGTGAGTTTACCAGTGCAAGCATTGTTTTCGTGGAATCCTGAATGTTCATCACATAATTACGGCGCTGCTCGGAATTGAGGTTCTCATTTTCAAGCAGCAGATCAGTGAACCCGAGAATTGAACTGAAAGGCGTGCGCATATCATGAGAAATTATAGAGAGAAACTTATCCTTGGTTTCATTAAGTTTTTTCAGGTTCTCTGCCGTTTTTCTTACTTCTTCCTCAGCGCGTTTCTGAGGTGATATATCGCTTACAAGTCCGTAAACCTTAATCACGACATCTTTTGATCTGATCACAGTTAATTTATTTCTTATCCATAAAATAGCGCCTTCGCGTGTGAAGATCCTGTACTCAAATGAATCGCTCCGCTTGTATTTGTTTGCCATCAGCTTTTTTGCTTTTTCAACTGCTGAGGGAAAATCATCAGGGTGGATTATTCTGAACATCAGCCTTGAATCACCCGTGAACTCATCAATGCCGTAACCGGTCAGCTTTTTTACTGACGATGTGAAGAAAACAGGTCTCAGTCCTTTTGAAGTCCTCTCCGTCTATATTCTCGGTTAATCCGCGGTACTTTTCTTCCGACTGTATCAGTTTAGTCTTGGCGGTGATATTCTCTGAAATATCTCTGATAAGATAAACGCTGTATTCATTTCCGTCAAGGGAGAATGAATCCTTGCTGAACTCGCAGTAAAACCTTACACCTGATTTTTTAAGTCCGATATATTCAGCGGGAACGTTAATCCTGTTCTCAAGCTGCTGATCATCAGGGAAGAAATCTTCTGCCGGTTTCACAATATCGGGAATACCCAGTGAGAAAAGATCGCTCTCATTTTTATACCCGAATATCTTTGTGAGCGCTTTATTAGCGAATATGATCTTATCATCTCTGGTGAGTGCTATACCCTCTGATGAAGCCTTAAACACAGACTGCATAAGGAGGAGATCTCTCGAAATCTTTGTCTGCAGGGTTATATCTTTAAAGATGCCGCTGTAAAGAGCTTTTGATGTTTCAGTATCCTCAAATCTCAGCAGTCTTCCTGATGCATTAACTTCTTTGCCGGTTCTGGTCCTGAATATAAAATCGGAAGAGTCTGATGTGTTCTTAATAAGCCCTTCAAAAAACTCAGCTTCGGGAATTCCCTTTGATTCCGGTGTGAGTGAAGCAAGATGAAGCCCCTTAAGATCCTGCTCTTTCAGCTCAAGCGTTGAGAGAAAAGCGGGGTTACTCCTTAGTATAAAGCCCTTTTCATCAAGAATCACTATTAAATCTGACGAGTGAAAGATGATGGAAGAGAGCCTTTCACGCTGATTCTGAAGCTCACGCTCAAACTTAAGTTTTTCTGTGATATCATTACAGGTGACGATTATCTCGTTTTCGGCGAGTGAGAAGCCTGCTGCGGAAAAAATGAATGAAGCCGATTTTTTATCGCCTGCTGCAGGCTCAAAATCATATATCTTTTCAACCGACCCGCTCTTTTTTATCTGCTTCTGAATCTCCCTGAAATCCTGCCCGGAGTAGGCTTTAATGATTGACCCGATAAACTGACCGTAAATTGCCACTCTTCTGTACCCGAAAAGCTCCTCCGACGATTTATTCCAGAACGTAACCCTGCCTTCGGAATCAACGGCAAAGACTGCATCGGTGGCTTTTTCAGTTATAAGCTGATACTTTTTCAGTTCGTCAAGTTCGGCATTCAGCAGCGTTAGCGCCTTTGCAACCGAACTTATTCTTGTCACCACGATTGTGTAAATATCGGGCGGCTTACGGAATAACTTTATGACATAACCTTCCCTGTTCCCCTCTGTGAACCAGGAATCTTCTGCGTAATCAGACTTCCTGTTTTCCTGGAAAAACTTATTGACAAAACTTAGTTGCGGAGGCAGCTGTGAAATTTCGCTCAGTGAAGGAGCAGATGCGCGGAGGGCGCCAAAATGACCTGAAACCGAACCTTTGGCATTGCATATAATGATAAGATCAGCGAGTTTTGTAAGCTCGGCTGCCGGAGAATCGTTCTGAGCCTCACCGGGGTTATGGATATCTTCAATAATGATAACGCCGCTTCCGTCATCAAGGGGCATTCCTTTTACCAGCAGATTTGTTGTATAACCGGTCGGGAGCGTGACATCACTGAAAGTTTTCTCGGCAGCGTTTCCGCGGCTGATGCTTTTGAGGATGTTATAATCAAACGGAACGGAGAAAAATCCCTCTTTTATTTTTACGCCCGCCGCACTTTCAGGAGCCAGAAGTCCGCTGTACAAAACAAATTTGTTTAAGTAAGTGCAGTTCTGTGATGAATCAAAACAGATTACTGCGCAGGGCAGGTTATTGAGAATCCCGGAACTGTTAAACGGACTATCGGTCATTAATTTATTTCGGCGTAATTTTTCTGAGTTTTTAAATTGGTATATTCTTGTTGATAATTCTGATTTTTAATCAGCAATATAAATTACAAACTAATAAATCAAAATGGGCAAAAAAAGAACAAAAAAGACTTTTGTGCTTGATACTAATGTGATATTGCATGATGCCAGCAGTATTCACAGATTTGAAGAACATGACATTGTAATCCCGATTGCCGTGATTGAAGAGCTTGATCATTTCAAGCGCGGAAGCCAGGTGATCAATCTTAATGCCCGCGAGTTTGCCCGCACTCTTGATGAGCTTACCGCAGATTCCCTTTTTAACGGAGGCTATTCACTCGGCAGAAATAAAGGGAAAGTAAGGGTTGAGATTACCAACGGACTGAATGAAAAGATCAGGCAGATTTTCCGTGAAGATAACTCGGATCACCGGATTCTCAGCCTTACTTATGATCTCAGCCGAAAGACCAAATCACCCGATTCGGTGATACTGGTTACCAAAGATGTGAACCTGAGAATGAAGGCTAAGGCCCTGGGATTGGTGGCCGAAGATTACACCTCAGATAAAGTGAGGGGAGTTGAAGAGCTATACAGCGGCAAGGAGCTTGTTGAAAATTTTAATGATGATCTGATTGCCCGCCTACATAAAATACCCTTTATGATTCCCTTTGATGAGGCAGCCTCAGATTTTGATGCAGAGGCAGAAGCCAACAAGTATTATATACTGAGAAATGAAAACAGATCTGTTCTCTCATGGCTTGATCAGGATAAATCAATTCTGCACAGGGTTGATAAGGTGCCCGCATTCGGGATTATGCCCAGGAACGCAGAGCAGACTTTTGCAATAAATGCGCTCGTAAACCGCGACATACCGCTCATTACAATCACGGGAAAAGCAGGCACAGGTAAAACTCTTCTTGCTCTTGCGGCAGCGCTTGAAGTAAGGAAGTATTACCGTCAGATTTACATTTCAAGACCCATTGTGCCACTGAGCAATAAGGATATCGGTTTTCTGCCGGGTGATGTGGATAGCAAGATTGGCCCTTACATGCAGCCGCTCTGGGATAATCTTAAAATCATTCAGGATCAGTTCTCTGAAAATGATAAACAGTACCAGCTGATAAATAACCTTGTTAAAGATCAGAAGCTTGTTGTTGAGCCCCTCACGTACATAAGGGGAAGAAGCCTGCAGAGACTTTATTTTATAGTGGATGAGGCACAGAACCTTACACCGCATGAAATAAAAACAATAATAACCAGGGCTGGTGAGGGCGTTAAAATTGTTTTTACCGGTGATATATATCAGATTGATCATCCGTACCTCGATTCACAGTCAAACGGACTCTCATATCTTATTGACCACTTTAAGGGTCAGAAGATATATGCGCACATAAACCTTGAAAAAGGTGAAAGATCGGAACTGGCCGAGCTGGCTTCCAATCTTCTGTAAGAGATTTTGCAGTGGTCATTGTGTGAAATTCACCCGGGCATGGTAAGAATCTCACACTGCATCAATAATTAAACGTAAGCTTAAGTTTTTTTTGGAGCAATCAAGGAAATAACGCTTTTTGAAAAGTTTTCTCAGAACCATTCTCTTTGTTACAGCAGTATCACTGACACCGCTTTCAGCACAAAGCGATTCTGCCACTGTCATACCCGGCGAAAGATACCGTGCCGGAGGGTTTCACGAGTTTATGTTCGGAAAGCTGTGGAGAAATCTCTGGACCACCCCGGTGACCGTTCCTGTGATAGACCTTTCCGTTTATAAAGGAGGGCTCACCCCCTACAGGCTGGGCGGGGGAAGACAGACAAGAACTCTTCACTTTAAAGGGGGTGACGGGAAATTCTATAAATTCAGATCGGTTGATAAAGATCCCACCGCTGTACTCCCTGAAGAGGTTCAGAACACACTTGTAACAGAATTTGCACAGGATCAGATTGCAACGTCTAACCCCCTTGCCCCTATGCTGGTTGCCCCTTTCCTTGATGCCGTGGGTGTTTATCACTCAGCCCCGACCCTCTTCATTCTCCCTGATTCACCCATTCTCGGCGAGTGGCGTGATGATTTCAAAAATGTTCTGGGATTCCTTGAAGAGCATCCGGATGAAACTGATGATCCTTCAAAAACTTTCGGGGGGGCGGATAAAGTTCAGGGAACCGAAAAACTTCTATTCAGACTTGCAGAAAAGCGGGATGAAAAAATAGATGCACTCAGCTATCTGACCGTCAGGCTCATTGATATTCTTACCGGCGACTGGGATCGTCATATAGGGCAGTGGAGGTGGATCAGAATTAAAAATGCATCGGGTGAAGAACTCTGGAAACCTGTTCCCAAAGACCGTGACAGGGCCTTTTCAAAGTTTGACGGATTTGTGCCTTATGTTACCACACTGATCATTCCCCAGTGGAAGCCGTTTGAACCGGAATACCCGAATATTCTGGATATGACATGGAGCGGAAGATATCTTGACCGCCGCATACTCACATCGGTCACCCGGCAGCAGTGGGATTCAGTTACCGCATTTGTTTACGATAAAATCACCGATGAGCTGATAGAAAAGACCTTCAGACTGCTCCCGGCCGATATGTTTAAGCAGGCGGGTATGGAACTGATCACAACGCTTAAATCAAGGCGTGATAAACTTAAGTCTTATTCGGTTGAATTTTACACGCTGATTAATTCAATTGCCGAAATAAGAGCATTTGATAAGGATGATTATCTGGAAGTTTACAGAGAGGCAGACAAAACAACAGTCGGGCTGTACAAGAGAAATAAAAACACGGGTGCAGAAGAAAAAGATGAAAGGTACTTTTACCGGGAGTTTGATAATGATATCACAGGTGAGATCAGAGTTTATATGGGTGACGGTGATGATTCAGTTTATGTTTACGGTAAAAGCAGCCGAACTCCCATTCTGAGAGTTGCAGGAGATAAAGGGAAGGACAGATTCACAGATAAATCTGTTATTGAAAGGGGGCTGCTTGATATATTCCCCTCACTGCTGGTAAAGGGGAAAAACAGGTTTTATGACAGCGGCAATAACACCAAAGTGAAAAAGGGTAACAGCACCATTTATTATGATGACGAGTATGAATATCCCGATGACACCCTTGAATATTTTGAACCAACGCAGTTATATGAGGGGCGTCAGTTTGAAATTGAACCGATTCTGGAGATATCAGCCAAACAGGGAGTAATATTCGGCGGAGGGTATTCCATATTCAACTACGACTTCAGAAAAGAGCCGTTTGATTCAAGAATCTATTTCGGCGGTTCATACTCAACCGGCACAGGAAGTTACAAGCTTGAGTTTGACGGCACATTTAATTCCGTTTTTGAAGGTGCGGAATACAGGATAAATGTGGTGAGATCAGATCTTTCATTCACCAACTATTACGGATACGGGAACGAGACCGCTTATGACCACGAGCTTGATGAAAAAGATTTTTACCGCATGGATACAAAGCAGTTCCGTGTTACAAACACTCTTACTTTTCCGCTTTCAAAGAAAACCGGCATTTTCCTGAGGGCTGCCTATGAACACTCATACAATGACGTTATAAACAGGGCGCTGCTCGCAAACTTCCCCATGGGCGGGTACGGTGCGTCTGGTTTTGATGCCATTAATCTGGGCGCAGGTTTCACGCTTGATACAAGAGACAATGTAAAAAATCCTGAAAAGGGAGTTTATCTGAATGCCTCGGGAAATATTTTCCCCCGGGTATTCAGCAATGAGCATACATTTACAAGGTTTGAAGCCGATCTCAGAACTTATCTCAGCGGTGAGTTTGGCAATAAATACACACTTGCGCTCCGTGCAGCAGCAGAAATTACAGAAGGGAATCACCCCTTCTTTTATTCTTCATTTATGGGGGGAAGAACGGGACCCCGCGGTTTCAGAAGCGAGAGGTTTTCAGGAAAAGCCGCCGTTATAGGGCAGACGGAGCTCCGTTATAAACTGGCTGAGCTCAAGATGATTATTGTCGGTGATTTTGGTTTTCATGGCTTTATTGAAGCGGGCAGGGTTTTTGCTGATGGTGAAACTTCGGATAAATGGCATAAGTCTTACGGTGGAGGCATCTGGATTTCTTATTTTGAGAAGTTCCTTAACCTTGTCTTCACGGTTGCTGTTTCTGATGAGCTGACCGGTTACTATTTTTCGACCAGATTTTCTTTTTAATATTTAATTATTTACAGAATGAACAGAATTTATAAAGGATTAATAATCCTCCTTGTTTTTATACTTGCGGGCTGCTCAGATAAACCTGCGGGCAGTCTGATTGATGAGCAGATAAAACTTATTGATAATAATGTGAAACAGATCTGCGGCAGTGATTACGAAGCCGTTAACTTTAAAGTACTGGAGGAGACTTACAGCGGGACTGAAAAAAACACTTACCGGATAAAATTCACCTTTGATCTTAACAAGCCGTTTCTCGCAATTTCATCAGGAATACCGGGTGAGATGGTTTTTGAGAAGAGAAAAGAGGGATGGGAGTGCACATTCAACTCCGGGAATGCTCTCGGGCTTTTTAATCTTACAAAATGACAGCGGCAAGGGGAGCTAAAATGAATTATCAATGCGGGAGGGCCTGAATGAGGAGCTGCGGTAAAGATTGTCATGTCAGTGCAAAACAGCGGCTCAGACCTGTCTTTATGGTAAAGATTGTTCCTGACCTTGCCTGTGAGCCCGAAAAGGGTAAGAGAAATGTTTAAGCTGATTAAATATCTTCTCCTTTTGTCTGCAGTTTTTATAGTTATTCTGGTTGCCGGTTTCTTTTATTTCATATCGCACCCTGTAAAGCCTGTGCTGAAGGAAGTCAAATACAGGGGGATGGACCCCGATTCAATATACATTTCAATTCAGGCAGACCTTGAAAACAGCAGCTTCCTCTCACTGAAAATGGATGAGATCTATTCTCTGGTGAAGTTCGGGGATATGGAAATCGGGAAGGTGTATTCTCTTTCTCCTGTTAAAATTGAAAAGGGAAAAACCACGTCGGTTGATATGAAAGCATCTCTTGATGCAAAAAGAGTTGCGATATTGCTGGAGAGCATGAAAGAGGAAACCGAGCTCGTGCTTGAATCAAGATTTTCGGCCTCAGTTTTTTCCGTTCCTGTTCCTTTTAGCTTCTCATTTCCTTACACTCTTTCGCCCGAAGATAAAATTGTTCAGTCATACAACAAAAACCTGAAATTTCTGAAAATCATTTCTGCCGCGTTTAAGCAGAATAAGCAGGGATATTTTATTGAGGTGAAGCTTGGCGTGAAAAATCCCTTTGATTTCAAATACTCGGTGAAACAGTTCCCGTCTGAATTCTGGATTGATAACAGAATGGTTGCAAAAGCATCCAAAACGCCTTCCCGGACTATCAGCACAGGCGGAAAAACAGACACGGTTTCACTGCAGTGCGCTGTCATGCCCACCTTTAATGATAAAACCCGGCTTGCAGGAATGCTCACTCAGGGCAAGGTTCTGTCGCTGAAAGGATTTCTCGTGATCAGGCTTTCTGGTGAGAATCTCGAGATACCTTATGAGGTCAGTAAAAAGAACTGAAAAACCTGATCAGCAGGCATATTCCTGTCACAGATTCTCAGCCCTCATCCTTAAATGCACCGGCACCGCTGATTTTTCTTTCCTCATTTTAACCGGATTGCTTAATTTTCAGTTATAAAAGAAGCAATTGTGGAATATCCCCGTTCTCAGTATTCATAACCGGAAAAAGTGAAATCCCCGTTATTTTATGAGTATATCCGTTGTTATGCTGAAAGGATTTTTTCACAGGAAGCTCTATCATCCGTAATGTTGCCTGCCGGGCAAATTTACGGTTTAATGTGAAACAGGATTATAAAATGAAGAAACTGATTCTTGCACTTACTTTTATCAGTGTATCCTTCCTTAGCGGAGAGAGCATCAAATCCCCCTCAGGGGCGCTTACACTTAAATTTTTTATGACCCCCTCAGGCCAGCCGGGCTATTCTCTTACGCATGGTGAACAACCGGTCACCGGGAAATCTGTGCTGGGTGTTTTATTCAATGACGGCCCCGGATTTCATACCGGTCTGAAGCTCATTTCCGCAGATACATCAACACATTACGAAGAATGGAACCCTGTATGGGGTGAAGTTAAAACAATCGTGAATCATTACAGGGAGCTCAGAGTAAAGCTTGAGCAGACGAAAGATAAACCGGCATACTGTTTCATCACATTCCGTGTGTTTGATGACGGAATCGGGTTCAGGTATGAATTCCCGGTTCAGGATAATCTGCAGTATTTTACGGTAAAGGATGAACTTACCACCTTTAATCTCAGCGGCAATCATAAAGCTTTCTGGATTCCCGGTGATTTTGACAGCAACGAATATCCTTACAAGACAACCAGGCTCTCAGATATTGATGCCTCCGGTGGCTCAGACTTTTTTGAGATCAGCACAAAATCAATAGTCGGCAAAAATGTGGTGCAGACTCCTCTGATGCTCAAAACTGAAGAGGGACTTTACATCAATATTTTTGAGGCGGCGCTCAAAGATTATCCCGCAATGAATGTCAGCGTTAACAAGGATAATTATGAACTGAGAGCTGTTCTGGTCCCCGATGCAGTAGGGAATAAGGCATATCTTCAGACCCCCTGCTCAACACCCTGGAGAACCATTATTGTCTCAGACAAAGCTGAGGAGATTCTTTCCTCAAAACTGATCCTCAATCTTAATGAACCCTCTATAATAAAAGAAACAGACTGGATCAAACCTCAGAAATATATCGGTATCTGGTGGGAAATGCACGTTGGCAAAGCAAGCTGGAATTATTCTGATGTCAGAAATGTAAAGCTCGCGGGATTTGACTGGTCAAAAGTTCAGCCGAACGGAAAACATGGCGCAACCACTGAAAGAACAAAATATTATATCGATTTTGCAGCAAAGCACGGCTTTGCCGGTGTGCTGGTTGAGGGATGGAATGTCGGATGGGAAGACTGGTTCGGAAACTGGAAAGAGGATGTTTTTGATTTTGTCACCCCTTATCCCGATTTCAACGTTAAGGGGCTCAGTGAGTATGCGAAAGCAAAAGGGGTGAAGCTCATTATGCATCACGAGACCTCTGCCTCTGCAACAAATTACGAGAGATGGATAGATTCCGCATTCCGCTTTATGAATTATTACGGTTATGATGCTGTCAAGACCGGCTATGTGGGGAGAATTATCCCGAGAGGTGAGCATCATGACGGGCAGTGGATGGTCAGGCACTATGTGCGGGTTGCAGAAAAAGCGGCAGCGCACAAAATAATGCTGAATGCCCATGAACCGGTAAGGCCGACCGGGCTTCACAGAACATACCCAAACTGGCTTGCCTGCGAGGCTGCAAGAGGCAATGAATTTAACGCATGGAGCCGCGGCAATCCGCCTGAACACGAAACTATTCTCCCCTTTACCAGACTTATGGGAGGTCCAATGGATTACACGCCGGGCATTTTTCAGATAAAGATGGATTATTATACACCCGGCAGTAAGTTTCAGGTTCATACCACGCTTGCCAAACAGCTTGCTCTGTATATCACCATGTACAGCCCGCTGCAGATGGCTGCCGATATCCCCGAGAATTATGACCGTTTCCCGGACGCATTTCAGTTTATTAAAGATGTAGCGGTTGACTGGGATGACACAAAAATCCTTGCGGCGGAACCGGGTGATTATATAGTTATCGCCAGAAAAACCAAAGGAAAAGACGAGTGGTTTATTGGGGCAATCACTGATGAAAACAGCAGGGAGATAACCGTTGATCTCAGCTTTTTGGGCAAAGGTGCCCCGTATAATGCTGAGATTTACAAGGATGGTGAGGATGCATCCTGGGATGACAACCCGATGAGTTACAAGGTTGAAAAAGCTGTATATAAAACCGGTGATAAAATAACATTCAGGATGGCGAAAGGGGGAGGAGCTGCCGTCAGGTTTTCGCGCTGATGCCTGATTGGTGTTTCTGTAATAGCCGCCGTGATAATAAAAATCGCGGCGGCTATTGAGTTTTAAAGGGACTTTATAATTGATGTGATTTTTCTTATTGATGCTGCGTGGCTGATGCCGAGATCAAAAGTGAGGACAGTTCTCTTGTTATCAAGCAGTGCCATTCTGTCTCCCAAAGTCTGCGCATTTTTAAGAACACCGAAGCTCATGGCAGATTTATCTGAACCCGGTTCATCGGGTATGGGTGTATCTTCGGGCATGCTGCCGGTGAACTGGATGAAAAGACCGTTGCCGGCATCTCCCTTATGAAGCTGGCCGGTTGAGTGGAGGAAACGTGGTCCATACGCACAGGTCACGGCAATTTTATACTTTTCACCAATGAGATCCCGCAGCTCCTTAAGTGCTTCAGAGGTATCGTCTGCCGGCTTTATGAAGGGCTGAAGGCAGAGATATGAACGGAGTGATTTCCCGGCTTTCCCCTCATGAACCTTTGAAAAAAGTCCGGAGAGCGCTTCCTTTAATGAAGTGTGTTTTTCATCTCCGAGAATTGAGATTCCGTCTTCGCTCAGTGATGTGTTAAGAGCGGGGTTAACGCCTTCTTCAGTGTATTTTTTAAGGAACTCACGCGCAATAACCTTCGCCTGCTCAACATTTGGCTGATCAAACGGCTGAATCCCGAGCCGCCACCCTGCTACAGCAGTGGCAACTTCCCATCTGAGGAATTCGGCGCCGAGCTCATAAACATCATCCCATACTATTTCAACAACGGGGAATCCTGCTTTTTTAAGATCGCCGACCTTCTCTTCAAATGAATGATCATCTGCGAGCCTGATATTCACAAAGAGGCGGTCGAAGCCATAGTTATCAGCTCCCATCCACTTTTCTCCCTCAACGGGGAGAATGCCGTGGCCTCTTTTGCCTGTACTTTCGGCTACAAGCTGCTCAACCCACCAGCCGAACGATGAAATGCCGGGGGAGGTCAGGAAGGTGACTTTATCAACACCCAGACCTGCAAGCTCTCCCATAAGAAGGCCCAGTATTGAAGACGAATCATCTTCAAGTGAATATTTTTCTGAAGGGGTGAAGGTCTGAGTGAATTCTGACGCCCTGTTAAGGAGTTTCTCAATATCGGCACCGGTTAATGCAGCGGGTACTATACCGAAGAGTGAGAGCGCGGAAAATCTGCCCCCTATATTGGGATCGTTAAGAAAAATCTTCCTGAATCCGAGTTCGCGCGTCATTTTTTCAAGTCCGCTTCCGGGATCAGTTATGGCAGCAAGATTAACTTTCACTTTATCAGCGCCAAGTTTGGTAACCACCAGATTATAAAAATATTTCAGGAATGAGAGAGTCTCAACGGTGCCTCCCGATTTGGTTGAAACAATGTAAAGAGTCTCAGCGGGGTTATATTTTGAGGCGGCTTCAAGCACAGCGCCGGGGTCGGTGCTGTCAAGTATGGAGAGGTTAAGTCCGCTGCCTCCGTATATAAGGCTGAAAACCTCAGGGGCAAGAGACGAGCCGCCCATACCGAGCAGAAGGACATTTTTAATGCCGTCTTTTTTCACGCTGCTTACAAATTCAAGTATATCCGCAGCCTGCAGCAGACTGTTTTCAGGGCTTTTCAGCCATCCGAGCCTGTTGGTTATTTCTTCGGGTGAATTGCTCCACACGGTGTAATCGTGTGAAAGAATTCTTCCGAGCACATTTTCATTTTTATATCGCTGCATTCCCTCATTCAGTTGATTTTCATACTGACCGGGGAACACGCTGAATTTTGAACCCATAATAAATCCTGATTTTAGTTTATCAGTTAAAACAAACTTAATTTTCTGGCTATATGCGCTGCTCCGTGGAGTGCAGCCTCACTGTCTTTAATCATATAAACGGGAGTGTTTTCAACCAGATAGCTGAGTCTTCCCTTTGCGGTATACGCGCTGATAAAATTCTCCGTATGGATAAGGGAAGAAATTTTAGGAGGAATTCCGCCTCCGAGATAAACACCGCCCTGGGCGGTTAGTGCAAGCACCATATTACCGGCATGAGCTGCAAGCACCGCAACAAACAACTCCATTGCCTTAACGCAAACGGGGTCTGTTCCGGCCATGCCGTATTTGGAAATAACCGCCGATGCATCGGTTCCTTCAGGCTGAAGCTCTGCCGCAACAGCATCGGTCACCTTTGCATAGCCGGTATTCACAAGAAATTCGTAGATGTTGGGGATTCCCAGTCCCGATGCAATTCTTTCAATGCTCACTCTTTTATACTTTTTGCTCAGGTAAGCGAGCATTTCAGCTTCAAGATCATTGCGGGGGGCAAAATCCATGTGTCCCGCTTCTGAAGGAATCACCTGAAAATCACCGTCTTCTGAATAAACAATCAGCGCATTGCCGAGACCGGTGCCCGGGGCTATAACAAACACTCTTTCCTTAACCCTCTCTGCACCTCCTTTGTGAACAACATCGAGATCGTCATTTTTCAGGAAGGGAACAGCAGATGCCGTTGCAACAAGATCATTTACAAGCTTGAATCTCGGGATGCCGGTGTCTTTTCCTATAACTCTTTCATCAAGATCACCCCAGCTGAGGTTGGTTGAGCGGCAGATGCCGTCAACAATAGGCCCTGCAATACCGGCAACTCCGGCAGTTATCGGGGTGTTTATGCCGCTTAAAAACTCACTGATAATTTCCTGGAATGAATTATACTCCCTCGAGGAAAATTTTTCATACTTAACTTCGGTTAATTTATCATTATCGTAATCATACAGGGCAAGTATTGTCTTTGTACCCCCTGCATCGCAGGCTAATATCATTTAGATCTCCGTAATTAAAAATCAGATTTTACTTGCGGCGGCCTTATCCAGAAACCAGATGAGTTTCCCGCCCCGGGGCGAAACATGAAATGCGGGATATTTTTCAGCCTGGGGCGATCTTCTGATCAGATCGGCAGCTATACCCGATTTTTCCTCTCCCGTAATTAAAAAAACAATTAAAGCACTAAAATTAATTAATTCTCCTGTTATAGTCACTCTGAATTCACCGTCAGAAGGAGATTTTACAAGTTCAGCGGCATTTTCTGAGCTGAAAAGGCTTTCCTTCCCCGGAAAAATTGAGGCTGTGTGTCCGTCTGTGTCTGCCCCGAGCACCAGCAGATCAAATGATCTTCGTTCTGAAGGGTCAGGAAGCATGCTTTTCAGGAGCAGATTGTAATAGTCGGCGGCTTTCAGTGGATTTGCAGTGAACGGCACAGGAAAAAATTTCACATGATCCTGATTCAGTTTGCTTCCCAGAGTATTCATGAAATTTCCGAAATTACTCCGCGGTGAATTGTACGGGACGCATCTTTCATCAGCCCAGAAAATGTTGCAGTTTGTAAGGAGATCAGGGGCAGTATGCAGCCGGGCAAGTGCACTGAAAAGATTACGGGCAGTCTCCCCGCCCGAAAGGGCCAGATTAAACTGCCGCATTTTGCTCTCCGCTTTTTTATTCTCGTTCTTCAGAAGAGAGAGAAAGGCTGAGGCAAGCTCATCCTGATCATTAAATATAAAAACCGACTGTTCATCAATCATCGTAATTCAGAGCCTCTGTCAGTTTGCCGGCAACCGTGGCAATCATGAACTGCATTGTAAAAAAGTTCAACAACGCATTCATTGTTATTAAAATAGTTAATGTCATCACAAAATTAAGAAGAATAATGAAAAATACTTTATTTTATTTAATGAAGGTCTTGAATATTAATTCATAATTCTTTATATTTTGAATAATGATTCATTAATATGTGAAAGTCATGCGAGTAAAAGAAGGAAATAAAGAATTAGATATAAAGGAGGCCGCGATCAGGGTGTTTGCCGAGTCGGGTTTCCATAAAGCCAAAATAGCCAAGATAGCAGAACTTGCAAATGTGGCTGCCGGCAGCGTCTATCTGTATTATAAGAATAAGGAAGATATTTTAGACAGAATTTTTCTCGACCTCTGGAAAGAACTGTACGAAAACACAAAGGCAATAGCCGAGCGGAGTGACATTAATCCCGTTGAAAAGATTGAATATTTTGTGGACTCATTTTTTAATGTATTCAACCAGAAGCCCGAAATGGCACTGGTGTTTGTGCATGAACAGAATCAGTTCGTAAAGAAGCCATCTGAAGGACTTATCTATTACGACAAGTTCCTGGCTCAGGGTGAATTTATCATATCGCAGGGCATTGAAACAGAGGATTTCAGTAAGAACATCTCTGTTAAAGTGCTAAGATACTTTATACTCGGCGGGGTGAGATTCGTTCTCGAACACTGGGCAAAAGCACCCGATGATTATACCCTTGTGGCTATCAGAGAAAACCTGAAGGCATTTCTTACAAAAGGCCTTTCTTCCTGATATAACTGAAACCTGAAAATTACTGAACGGCGCTTATATGCGCCTTGTCCAAAAATGAATACTGAATCATGATTAATTTATGAAAAATCCGGGAACAAAAAATTTAGCTTTACTGATAATTCTGCTACTTGCATCGCCCTTTATAAAAAGTCAGGAGCTGACACTTAATGAAGCGCTTAAACTGGCATCAGAAAACAACTATAAAATAAAGCAGTACAGGCAGAAGCTGGAAACCGCATCATACAAAGACCTTGATGCACTTGGTAATTTCCTGCCGAAAATCAATTTCACATCTTCTTACACCCACCTGAATGATCCCGTGGTGTTTGATCTCGACCCCGTGCGGCAGGTCATACTTAATCTCCAGGCGAAAAATCAGACTGAACTGACAAATATCTACGGAATTCTTGCCGGCGGCGCACCTCTTACAGACCAGCAGAAGGCGGCCGCTTTCGGGCAGGCTTATTCGGGATTGTCAAAGCAGGTGCCGCTGTTCAGGGAAGTGCTGAAGGAACAGGATTACAAAACAGCCACTCTTACTTTTGTGCAGCCCCTGTTCACGGGCGGTAAAATACTGTCGTATAAAAAGATTGCCTCGGCGCAGGAAGAAGCTGCGGCCATGGAGCTGAAAAGGGTCAAAGATGAAGTAATGCGTGATGTGGTAAACACCTATACGGGCGTAATGCTCGCTGAGGATGTGGTAAAAACCAGAAGAGACGTTTTTAACGGTATTAAAAAACATCATACACGCGCAATTAAACTTTATGAAGAGGGGCTTACCACCAGGTTTAATGTTATAAGAGCTGAGGTGGCTGTTTCCGATGCAGAAAGAGCGCTTTATGATGATGTTAAAAAACTTGAAACGGCTTATCTGGCACTTTATGAAATTATCGGTGCAGCGGGTGACTGCGGTTTGAAAATTACACAGAATCTTACGTTCCATAAGGATAGTAAGCCGGCTGAATTCTTTGAAGAGGCACTGCTGGCGGGTAACCCTCTGCTCAGAATTCTGGAGCTGAAGAAATACTCTGCAGAAAAGAATTATGAGCTGGAAAGAGCAAGGTTCCTGCCTCAGGTGGCGGCGTTCGGGAAATATGAGATGTACCCCGAATATCTTTCGACTCTGGAGCCAAGATGGGCTGTTGGCATTAACCTGAGCATTAACATTTTCAACGGGCTGCAGGATTATGCTGCGCTTGAAACTGCATCGGGTCTCGAAAAGGAAGTCGGTTATCTTGAAAGTGAAATAAAGAGCAAACTGAAACTGCTGATGCAGAAGTCATATAAAGAGCTTGAAACCGCCTCAGAAAGATACAGGAGCGGTGAAAGCGGTATCAGGCTGGCTGAGGAAAATCTCAGGCTGAATGAAAAAAGATTTGAAACCGGACTCGGCACATCGCTTGAAGTGATTGATGCGCAGCTTCTGTACGAAAAATTTATGATTGAGCAGCTTGTTTCTGTCAGGGAATATTACCGCGCCTTAAACGAGCTGTACACACTTTCAGGCCGACCGGAAGAAATTACAAAACTTATTAAATAAATCTAAACTGACACATAAGAAAAGATTTGCGGATTATGAAAATGAAAAAAGCGTATTTATTCCTGATTTTTCCGGTAGTGCTGGCACTTACCGGTTTTGTTGTTCTCGTTACAGGCAATGATCAGGACTCAGATTATATCAGCGGCATTGTTGAAGTCACAGATATTGACGTGGCATCAAAGATACCGGGAAGAATTGACTCGGTGTTTGTGAGTGAGGGTGAATTTGTTAAGCGGGGGCAGGTGCTCGCAAGGCTTGAAGGGAAAGAAATTTCAGCTAAGGTTGAGCAGACCGTGGGACTCAAAAATGCAGCAAAGGCCAGATACAACATGGCCCGCAACGGTGCAAGAAAAGAAGAAAAAGAAGCGCTTGAAAAACTCTGGTTTCAGGCAAAACATCAGTTTGAACTGGCCGAAAAAACTTACAACAGGATCATGAAGATGTACGCAGACAGCCTGATTTCTCTTCAGGAAAAGGATCAGTATGAGTTTCAGTACAGGGCTGCGCGTGAACAGATGGAAGCAGCGGGGGCAAAATATCAGATGGCTCTTAACGGCGCCAGATTTGAAGAAATTGATATGGCCGAATCAGCTTATTACCAGGCAGAAAACGGATATCTTGAAGCAATGGCATATAAGGACGAGCTGATAATTAAGTCTCCGGTAACGGGTGAACTTCAGAAGCGGATAGTTGATCCGGGTGAGATAATCTCGGCCGGTTATCCGGTTTTTACGATACTCGACCTCAATGACGTGTGGGTAACCATCAGAATAAAGGAAGATATGATAGGGAGCATTACTAAAGGCAAAATCGTAAAAGGGAAAGTGCCCGCAATGAACAACGCTGAATTTGAATTTATCGTAAGTTATATCGCTCCCATGGCAGACTACGCCAACTGGAAACCGACCAACCAAAAGGGTGATTTTGATATCAGGACATTTGAGATAAGGCTCCGGGGCAGGAATGAGATCAAGGGTCTGAGACCCGGAATGACGGTTAATTTCAAAATATGAAGCACCCGGGAGAATAAGGATGAAATTAATCAGAAACACCCTTGCAGTTGCGCGCAGAGAAACGGACAGAATAACAGGAAAAAGGACAATTTATCTGCTGACTCTGATCGCCCCGACACTCCTGTTTCTTGTATTCGGATATATCTACAGCAGATCACTGGTGAGGGAAATCCCGGTTGCGGTGGTGAACAATGACGGCGGCAGCCTCTCACGGATGATTACCGATAACATAGAGGCCGCAAGTTCAATGAAAGTAACCCGCATTCTGACTTCTCTGCCGGAAGCTGAACACCTGATGAAAAAAGGTGAAATAGACGGCATCTTTGTCTTTCCGGCTGATTTCGAAAAAAAGATTAAACAGGGAACTGGATCTGAAATCTCACTGCTGATAAACGGTATGAACCTGATCAAGAGCAACTACATATTTAACGACGGACTGAAAATTATAAAAACCTTTTCGGCCGGGGTACTCCTCAAAAAAGTCCGGAGCGGAGGTTTCACGGGGGATCAGGCTATGGCAGTGATCAGTCCTGTCAGAACAGATTCTCAGATTCTGTTTAATCCCAATTACAGCTATGTGAATTACCTGGTTCCAGGACTCACAACATTCACCCTCATGATGCTCGTTATGCTGGTCTCGGTATTATTGATTTCATCTGAGTTTGTGCATGATACATTTGATGAACTGCTTAAAATATCGGAAAGATCTGCTCTGGCAATAGTGGCCGGAAAAGCTGCTCCGCATCTTCTCCTGCACCTGATGAATATCATCATATTGTTTGGGGTGATATATCCTCTCTTTGGAATACAGATAAACGGTAATGCCGGTTATACAATTATGTTCACTTTCTTTTTTGTGATGGTCAGCCTTTTTCTGGGGATGGCAATATCAGTCTGGTTTAAAGATCAGTTGCAGGCTACTGAAATAGCTCTGTTTCTTACAACCCCGGCATTTATTTTCAGCGGACTCACTTTCCCGCTCAGGGCAATGCCGGAACTTCACCGGGGTGCAGCAATGCTTCTGCCTTATACTCATTTCCTTGACGGTTTTGTGAAACTTTCTCAGATGGATGCAGATCTGAAGTATGTTAAAACCGATACGGCAGCGCTTACCTTGTTCCTCGCCTTTTCATTATTTGCCCTTACAACCGGACTGATAAAACGAATGAAGGAAACAGAAAGGAAGGCGCAGGCATGAGAACATGGATTGCAGGATTTAAGGAAACGTTTCTCAGAGAGATAAGAACTGTATTAAGAGATAAAAATCTCATAACCATACTCCTGATAGCTCCTGTGTTTTACCCCCTGTTTTACGGGAGTATTTATCTCAATAAAGCTGAGAAAGATGTGCCTGTTGTGATTATTGATATGGACCGTTCAGCAGTGTCTGAAAAGCTTATCAGGGATCTTGATGCGCATCATCTGATCGCAGTGAAAGGGGTAACCGGCAATGAAGATGATGCAGAAGATCTGATAATGAGAGGTGATGTGCAGGGAACGATAATTATTCCCGGTGACTTCGGAAAAAATTATAAGGCGCTGAGAGGAACGGAGCTGAAGATTCTCCTGAACACAACCGCTTTTCTCCCCTCAAATGATATCAACAAAGGTGTTAATGAAACTCTGATAGCTTATGCGCAGAATGTGCGAGCCAGGTTATTTAACCTGAAAGGGTACAGCATTGAGCAGGCAGAAGAAATCTCTGAACCAATACGGGATCAGGTAAAATTTCTGTTCAATCCTGCGGAGACATACGGAGATTTTCTTCTGCCCGGAATCATGGTGCTTATACTTCAGCAGACTCTGCTTATAGGCCTCTCCGAGAGCATTGCAAAGGAAAGGGAAGCCGGAAGACTGCATACTCTAATTGAAGCAGCCAGGGGTAAAACAAGTGCAGCAGTGGCAGGTAAATCTGCGTTTTATTTTATCCTTTTTATGTCATACGCATTCTTTTACAGCACGTTGAATTTCATGATTTTCACACTGAATATGAAGGGGAGCATACTGCTGACTCTTCTTTTCACATCGGTGTTTCTGATTGCAATGATCTCAATGAGTTTCTTTATCGCTTCATTTTTCAACAGGAAAATTCTGGCACTTCAGGTTGTGGCCCTGACTTCTTATCCGTTTTTCTTTCTTACAGGATATGCATGGCCTGAAAATGCGATGCCTGATCTTGTCAGATATGCAGGTCAGTTGTTCCCCGGAACCCCTTTTATAAATGCCTGGATGAGAATCACACAAATGGGGGCAGACTTTTCTGAAGTGAGGAGTGAGTTCGGATTGCTGGTTATTCTGGCTTCTGTTGGTATTGTTACAGCGTACTTCCGGTTCCGCTATATGCTGCAAAGTGAACCGGGGGTTAAAGCGTAATATCTCCCGTGCCGGGGAGTTTAGTGCCTCGTAAGTTGGCTCCCCGGCATCTCTTTCATAGTTTCCCGGGGACGGAAACACACACAGATAGTAACGATACAGGGAATCGTGATAATATAATTTTCAGGGAACAAACCCGTTTATCCCGGATAGGAGGAAATCTGAAGGAACACTCAGTCAATGTTTCTCATTTCCTTCTCCGGAGAGCTAACCTGGCAAATAAATGAAATGTAAAGGGGGGCATCAGAGAGGACCGTCTGAAGATCCCCTCTGAGCAGAAAAGGAAAAAATTAATCGGTATAGAAGTTAACTCCTCCGTTATTGATGCCGTCACTTATGACGCCGTAAAAAGTCTCTTCCATGAGGTTTTCAGAATAATCGGTCTTAATGTAACGTGCGTTAATCTCAACAGAGTTATCTTCATAAACTCTGAC
>JABWCA010000315.1 GCA_013359345.1 Ignavibacteriaceae bacterium | reverse complement strand
ATATCAACCTTTATTCCCCGCTCCTTCAGAAAATCAAGGGCAATCTGCAGGTTTTCAAATTCATCGTGGTCTATAAGATGTTCAAGGTGAGCTTTCACGGTGTTGAGGCCGCAGGAAAGGATATATTCCATAACTCTGGCTTCATCATAGGGTTCTGCTTCACGCTCTTCAAGAGTTATTGCTCCCTGCGGGCATTCGCCGATACAGGCGCCAAGCCCGTCGCAAAACATATCGCTTATCAGTCTGGCTTTATTGTCAATAATCTTTATTGCACCTTCTTTGCATGAGGGAACGCAAACTCCGCAGCCATCGCATTTTTCTTCGTCTATTTTGATAATTGTTCTTAACATTTCCGGAACCATTTGTAAAAAAGGATAAAAAAGTCTGATTTAATTTAATACATGATTGTCTGATTTCCAAAATATTTTTTTAAGAAAATAGAGGAGAGGAATGATGTGCAAAGCCATGTCCGGATGAATATGATTTTAACCGGAAAAATGAGCATCAGGAATACCCTGAAAATTGATCACCGGGGTAAAAAACGGTCTCTTCAAATTTTGTTACGATTTAATTTGGAGGATTTGAAAATTGTTATTAATTTTAATCAGACAATTTTGTCCGATTTCTTAATGAGATGACTTATGAAAAATAAAGATCAATATAAAATGCAGAACATCAGAACTTATGTGCAGCTCGGTTTTGTATTTTTATGCCTTTGGATAGGGGTGGAATTTTACCTCTTTCTTAAATATTTTGAGACCGGTGGTTTAACAGCATATTTTAACAGACCTCCCGGTGTTGATGCGTTCCTGCCTATCAGCTCAATGATGAGCGTTTATTATTATACATTAACAGGCGAAATACATAAGGCACATCCGGCGGGATTTTTTATATTCCTGGGTGTGGTTTCAATGTCATTTCTCCTTGGTAAATCATTCTGCAGCTGGGTTTGCCCGGTCGGATTTCTGTCTGAATGCATCGGTGATTTTGGTGACTGGCTTCAGAAGCGTGTATTTAAATGGAAGAAATTCAGAATCAGAATGCCCCGTTTTCTTGACTACATACTCCGCTCGGTAAAATATCTCCTGCTTGGCTTCCTGTTTTATGTGGTATTTTACACCATGTCATCATTCGCTCTGGAAATGTTTCTTGACAGTCCGTACAATACAATCTCAGACGTTAAGATGTATTACTTTTTTGCAGATCTGAGCCGGTTTTCACTGATCGTTATAACAGCGCTGTTTGTTCTTTCCATATTTTTTAAGAACTTCTGGTGCCGCTACTTGTGTCCTTACGGAGCGCTTCTGGGAATAACATCGCTCCTCAGCCCCGTTAAGATATCACGTGATGAAAATAAATGTATTGACTGCTCCTTATGCGCAAAGGCCTGCCCTTCAGCCATCAATGTAGACAAGGTGAAAACAGTGATATCAGATGAATGCTCAAGCTGCCTCAGATGCGTTGATTCCTGTCCTGTTAAAGATGCGTTGGGACTTAAGATTGTGCCGATTAACAAAAAGGTTGAAAAAAGATGGACTCCTTATATTGCAATGGCAGGTTTTCTTCTGTTCACCAGCATGGGAGTGTTAACCGGCAACTGGCAGAATGATGTTTCGATCTATGAATACGAACAGTTATATAAGATAAAAGACAGTGTCGGCCATCCCGGCAATGCCGATAAAATCGGATTTGGTGATGAGAAAAAAAACGAAATGAATGAGAAGAATCCAAAGGATTAAAAGCATATAAAAGTTGCTTCTTAAAGAGAGGCACTTTACTAACTTAAAGGCCTGGCAGCGTTATATCAGGCATTGCTTGCAAGTTTTAAGAATTACAAAGTCTGAGCGTATCTGTTTATCTCTCTCGTTTTAAAGTACATTTGGTCAGGATGTAATGCAGGCCTATTACGCTGATGTATTCACCTGAAATAAATTCGTGAAGAGATAATGCTAATGATGGACGTTTATCTTCAGATCTATCTTTGAAGGACCTGCTCATTCGTTTTACCTGATTGACAGCAAACCGAAATAGAAACAGTATGCGAACACCGCCAAAATCCAAGGCAAATCAGGTTTTTTGCAGAGTAAAAAGCTGTTCGTAAATAAAGATACTTAACTAACCCGGTCAACCGATAAAATTAACTGTCCCGCTAATTTTCGGGGCTGCGCTCTGCGTCCGGAAGAAAGTTGATTACCTGCTCAGAATCCACTCAGCAGCTTTACGGATTTTAAAATCGTGAGATAAATTCTCAAAGTCATCTCCTGTATAAATGAAGATGTCAGGATCAACCGCTGATTTATAAATAGTCAGATTTCTATCTGCAACATAGGTTGTGGCAAAATTCAGAAAAAGTGAAGGAGTAAACTGAAAAAATCCGTTTGAGGTGGTATAGCCATCCGCGGTTGGTTCACCAATAAAAACAGTATTCTCCCTTCCTTTAAAGGCAACTGCTGTCAGACTACCGGAACTTATCGTCACCGGTCCGGTAATTACCGCCACTGGTATTTTCTCCAAGAATGACATATCAGCCGGAGGGAGATCAGTAGTCTTATAACCCCCGATAATGAAATTCCCATCTTTAATTTCCCATTTCCTGATTATCTGACCGAACGGATCTGTTTCATACCCAACTATGCAATTGCCGAACAGAGGGCTCAATCCTGAAAGCATAGGGTAGAGATTTCCACCGCCGTTAAGGCGAAGATCAATAATAAATCCCCTCACTTTTTTAGATCCGTAGTAAATAATACTGTCATATAAGGCTTTTGCGAAGTGCCCGACCTGTGAAAAGTCAGATAATATGAAAGAAGGTACTCTTATTAAAGGAATACTATCCGGTAACTCATAACACGAAATAACATTTGTCATCTGCTCAGATTTTTTTGTTAAGGGGGTAAGAATTGCCAGCGATGTATCATCAAAACGGGGATAATTTCCATAAACTTTATTATTCAGCCAAATCTGTGAATGGACATCGTTGAGGGCCTCAAGCACTCGTACAAAACAATTCATTGTATCATCAGGTGAGGTGGCACTTTTCACGCAGTTCTGAAATGCTGAATCGGTTTTCTGCCAGTCAACGCTTGTTCTGTGAATGCTGTTTGATTTAATAAAAATATATAATGAATCTGTGTGCACCGGCAGTTGCGGAAAAGTTTCCGTTGAGAAAAGCAGTGTTAGAACAATCAGGATCATAATTTGAGTCATAAGTCGCCTGAAAAATTAAAACTGAGATGACCTTATTTCCTAAAGTATAAATTAACGTAATTATTTCAAAAGAAGTAAAGGTTCATTTCTTGATCCAGAAACCTGGAAATGATTAAGTTAAGTGATCTGAATACTGAAAACTACAACAGTGAGATCCGGAAGTAACTTCAGAATATACCTTCCGGAACTGATTTGCAAATAGTTATCCCACTGAGTAAACATTACATATCAGCGCCGGCAAAATAATACTCCGGGTTGAAAAAGCAATAATCAAACAGCAGCAGAAATTAAAATTTCACTGTTCTCTTATATTAAAATCCATTATCCGGCCTTTCGGGCTTATTCAGGTCCTCCTCAGAAGATTTCCAATTCAGATAAAAACCGGATGCCGGACAAACTGAACCGTAAAGAATCAGCGTTCAGGAATTCTCAGATTATCACATTGTCCACCCGCCTGAAAGGTGAATCAGGCATTCTCTCTGAATAACCTGCCCTCAACAAAAGCTGCGGAAACCGGCTGCCGGCATCAAATATTTCACTGAGGTCAAATCTGGTTGAACCTTCTTCAACCGGCTGATTGTGAAATGCACTTTTGATATTCAATGAAGTTGATATAACCGAGAACCTCATATATAATCTTCCGGCATCAATCAGACTATTTAAGCTGTCATCAGGTGTTGTGATGAGGAAGAGTGCTGAAGAAGATCTGAGCATTTCACACTCATTTTTTATCTGATCATC
>JABWCA010000314.1 GCA_013359345.1 Ignavibacteriaceae bacterium | reverse complement strand
GGTCTTCTGCCTGTAATAAAAGTTATAGAGTTCGAGCATAAAGCTGAGAGTCAGGATTGCACCAAGTGAATCACCAGAGTACTCTCCGAGGTCCCCGGTGAAACTGACAAATACATTAAAATAATCTTTACTCCTCCCATCCTTCCTCAGACTGAGCTGCGACCTGGCATTCAGGAAAGAAGTCTTTATCTGAAGCGGCAGGGTTTCATCGGCTCTGTTATATTTAGAGAGAATTCTGAACTGGTTTTCTGATTTTGACGGTGTGAGGGTGATCTCTATTTTATCCAGACGGCCTGCTTTGATCTCACTTCCTGATATTTCGATCAGTGGGAAATACAGCCCTTGAGCACCTGATTCCCTGAACTTTGGCGAACCGTTGAGGATCCCTTTGAGATGCTGAAGCTCTTTTCCGATCCGTGAAGTATGCGGATCAATGCTTTCACCGGAATCGGAACCGCTGAATCGCCTGAAGGTCTCTGCTGCCACCAGTATCTTTTCTGTTCGCAAAGGTGCAATTCCGATTGCTGAATATCTCCCGAGGAGGTGAATAAAATCAGCCCTGAACTCCTCAAAGTTGGCATCAAAAAAGCTTCTCTCTTCAGCTGCAGATAAAAACATAATTAACTCAGAAAGTTCAGCCAGATAAACTGATCCATAACAACCTGAGGCCAGAAGGCTGTGCAGTTTTGAGATCTCTCCCGTTAGTCCGTCAAAACGATCCTTTTCCACTCCGCTGCTCATGGCTTCAGCTTCCCCTCTTTCCTCAGCCGGTGGTAGTCCTGATACTTGATCCACTTGCCGTCAAAGTAATAATCAATACTGTCACGAATTGCATCAGTGTACTCTTTTGTATCAGTTAAAGGAGGGTTGAGAATCCCGGCGGAAACAAGGGAATCACGTATATACCTGAACGCTGAATCCACAAATACCGACACTTCTCCTGTGACAGCATTCAGCCAAAATAATAAAAATCCCTGACCAGGATTTTCAGGATTCCTCGTGTTGATATCAAAAACATTCTCTCCTCTCTCAGCATATCGGGAATACAAAAAAAATGGCTGTTTGTACTTCCTGTATTGCTCATAATCATTTATCGGGAAACGCAAATAAATTTCGGGCAAAACAGGATTTACACCCCTCAGTCTGTATGCCTCTGTCGTAATAATCATTCCGTCTTTAATTTCTGCAGGAACAACAAAAGCAGTGATTTTCTCATACCCGTTATCGTGCGCTAAAGCAATGAGTTTTATTCCTTCTGAAGAACTGAAGACTCTGCCTTTTATTATATGTCCCGGGTTCCACAAAGTGCCGGGTATCCTTCTTCCGGTGGCAGCATCAATCCGGATAATTGCAGATGTGAATGACGGCGCATTATTATTAACAAGGTAAACAATTTTTTTTCCGTCCTGATCTGCAATATCCATAATATCTGATCCGTAAACTTTCTCCATATAGCCTTCCCTGAGAGAGTAAACCGAATCAGAAAACTGAAACTGCCATATCACTTCCCCTTTTTTGTTAAACAGAACTGCCCCTCTTTCCGCGTAAATACCGGCAGACTTATCACTTTTCATCTGAGCTATAAGGACTTCATTTACCCCGTCATTATCTGAATCAAATATCCTGATTATTCTGTCAAGATTTGTAAATTTCAGTTCATAATCCAGATCAACAGTTTGCTCCCCGCTCCATAAAACCCTTCCTGATTTGTTCAGGATATGAAACTTAAAGCCGTTTACTTTATAACCTGAGGGATTATCATCATAGGCTGAGTAAAAGTAAAGGCTGCTTACTGTTAGAAGAAGCAAGGTAACCAGAATCAAAAATAAGTGTTTTTGAAGGAAGCGGGCTGAACGATTAAAGAGTGATTTCTTTTTTATTTCTATCACATCTCTCCGATGCAGTATTTCTGAAATATTTGAAACAGGAAGGATAACTAAATTTCTCTCTGGGAACTTACCTTTCAGACCTCTGAGATGTGACTTTGCCGCGGAAAAATCTTCTGCAGGACAAATAAACACATCTGCTTCAGAGTAAAAAATACCTTCAGTTTTATATCTGATGTTTTCATTACCCGTTCTTTTCAATTCACCGGTTGAGCTGATCTCACCTGTCAACGCAAGGCTGTTTAAAAGCCTGAACTCAATGTCAGGATTAAAAAATTTTTCGATTTCGATCAGAAATGCCAGAGAAAGTGCAGCACCAAATGACTTACCGGTGTACCAGCCATAATCACCGGTAAATTTCACATAAACATTGAAGTAACACTCTTTTTTTAATTTAGATGATACCTTTGATAATCTGTAAGAAAATTCAAATGACTCCTTTATTTGTGAAATAAGGATCTCATCATTATCATTATAGCGTGAAAGAATGAAAAATTCATTTTTATTGACCGAAGGGGTGAGTGTCACATTTACAGACTCAAGAAAACAACCTTCACCAGCCAATTTTCCTTTTTCAAGTATCGGGAAAAGGATTTTTTGGTAGTCAGGCAAATATCCGTGATCCGGTCTATACCGGCCATAAAGTTTATCCTTAAGAAACTCAAGATCGCTGCTCAGCCTGATTAATGCTGCTGATATTTTCTCCCTTTCAGAATGCTTTTTAACAACGATTAGTTTTTCGGCTGCACTGATGATCAGGGCTGTTTCTTGAGGGTCAGCCCCAGCAACAGGATAATTCTCAATAATACGCTGAAAAATCGAATCAAACTCAGCAAAATTTGCAGAGATAAAATCAGACTGATTATTTTCCGAAAGGAACAAAATGAACTCAGAGAGCTTTTTAGCTGCAGTGCGTGTATTAGATTCAATACCTGTGAGGGCAGATAATTCATTCTGCCTCTTTAAGAGTTCATCGAGTATTCCGGGTCGTGACATATTACTCAGAGCCCCCGTTATTCTTCATTAACTGAAAAGAATCATAACTCACCCACCTGTCATTGAAATATATCTGTATATTTTCTCTGAATGCTCTCAGAAATTCAGATGTATTTGTTAAGGGACCCTTGAGAACACCGGCCGTTATTAATGAATCTCTGTACTGAGCAAAACCATCAATCGGCTCAATTTTTAATTCAAGTGAAAGTAGATTTAAGGTGAAAATCAGAGATGCCTCATTAACGGTAGTCGTAAAAATTACTTCATCATCAGCAAACTTACGAAATCCCTGGCGGTAGTAAATCGGGTATTTTCTTCCGAGAAAAATTTCCAGATCATTTTTCGGAATTCTGATCATGATCTCAGGCTTAATTCTTTTCTTATTGAGAAATTCATATCTGTTTGTTGAAGGCCTCATTCCTTCTCGCAGATTCAGATCGCTGCTGAACACAATCAGATCCCCGAAACCGTTATCAATTCCGAAAAGAAGCAGATAGGGTACCCCCGATTTTTTATAAAGTACTTTACCCGCAAAGACATGACCACTGCTCCAGAAGGAACCACCGATTCTTTTACCCGTCAGGGCATCAAGAGCAAACAACGCAGATGAATATGAGGTCAGATTATTTGCAACAATGAAGACAACGGATATTGTATCATTTTTGTAAAAATCAAGTATACGGAGTCTGTAATTCCCTGAAAGAAATCCTTCAGATGCTGATTCTGCCCTTTCAGTGAAATTATAATTCCAGATTTTCTCTCCGTCCTGATCAAAGAGGACAACACCATCTTCGTTTTTACCGTTAGATACTGTATCACTGCTAACGGGTGAAAGAAGAACTTCAGTTTTTCCGTCATTATTCAAATCAAGAATCCGATAGTATTGATTTGCAGCATTCCCCCAGAGATTGAATGCCAGATCGGGCTCAAAAAGAATCTTTGACCAGAGTATTTCACCTGCAGCATTTTTTACCTGGGCAACATTATTCTTGAAACTCACTTCAGCCGGATTGTGATCCGATCTGAATGATAAAAAAATTACCGTTAGCAGGACCAGAATAACTGAGAGAAGGA
>JABWCA010000313.1 GCA_013359345.1 Ignavibacteriaceae bacterium | reverse complement strand
TACCATAACGAAATGAGCGCACCGGCTATCGCCAGCGGCACCGTGAACATTATGATAAGAGGATCCCTGAAGCTTTCAAACTGAGCAGCAAGGATCAGATAAATGAGCAGGAGCGCCAGCATGAAGGTATAAATAAGGCTTGATGAACTTTCAACAAACTCTTTTGAAGTTCCTTCAAGAGCAGTCTGGTAGGTGTCATCAAGAACCTGTGATGCAATATTCTCCATGGCCGTTATACCGTCACCAACCGTTTTGCCCTCTGCTAGTGATGCAGAAAATGTTGCAGAGACATAGCGGTTAAATCTGTAAAGCTGCGGCGGTGTACTCTGTTCCTTAATCGAAACCAGGTTATCAAGCTGTATCAGCCTGCCCTGATTATTCCTGACATACAGAGAGCTGATATCATAAGGCTTACTTCTCAGGTTTCTTTCAAGCTGTCCTATTATCTGATACTGCTTGCCATTGAGGACATAAAACCCGAATCGCTGTCCGCTGAGTGCAAGCTGAAGAGTCTGTGCGACATCTGAAACCGAAACGCCAAGCTCTCTTGCCTTAAGTCTGTTGATTTCTATCTCAAGCTCAGGTTTATTAAATTTCATATTCACATCAACCAGCAGGAATGTGGGGTCCTGCCTGGCTTTTTCCATGAACTTCGGAATTATCTCCTTAAGTTTTTCGATATTGGGAGCCTGAACCACAAACTGTACCGGCAGGCCGCCTCTGCCGCCCACCACCGACTGATCCTGAATGATGAATGTCCGGGCGTCATTGAAAGGCTGGAGCTGCTTGCCAAGCGATGCTGCAATCTGCTGCTGGGTTCTCTCCCTGAGCTTAGGGTCTTTTAATCTGATTCTTACGAATCCGCTGTTTACTGAGCTTGCTGCCCCGAAACCGGGGGAGGTCACCGAAACGAGATTATCAATCTCGGGAGTTGTTTTCTGAATTTCATCAACGAGCGCCGCCATGTAGGTATCCATGAACTCAAATGTGGAGCCCTCAGGTGCAGTGGCAGAAAGTCTCATGCCGCTTCTGTCTTCAAGCGGTGCGAGTTCGCTCTGTAATCCCCGCCCGATAAGGAAAATCAGGGCAAATGATGCAGCAATGGCGGCAAAGCCCAGCCATCTGTGTTTCATAAAACTGTTTAAAGCACCGCTGTATGATTCTGAAAGCCATACAAAAAACGGCTCTGTCAGATAGTAAAATCTCGAATGTTTTTCACGCTGCTTAAGGATTCTTGATCCCATCATGGGTGTAAGCGTCAGGGCCACAAATGATGAAATCAGCACTGAACCCGCAATGACAATACCGAACTCCTTGAAAAGCCTGCCCGTAAGGCCCTGTAAAAATATCACCGGCAGGAACACGGCAGCAAGTGTGATGGTGGTTGAAATGACCGCAAAAAAGATCTCTTTTGAACCTTTAACCGCAGCCTCGATAGGGGTCATTCCGCTTTCAATCTTTTTGTAGATATTCTCAAGCACAACAATTGCATCATCAACCACAAGCCCTATTGATAAAACAATGCCAAGAAGGGTCAGAACGTTTATTGAGAAATCTGCGGCATACATTATAAAGAATGCACCAATAATGGAGATAGGGATGGCGATAACCGGTATTACGGTTGTGCGCCAGTCTCTCAGGAAGAGGAAAATAATGAGAATAACCAGACCGAATGCAATAATAATTGTCTCTTTTACCTCACCGATTGAATCCCTGATAAAACGGGTGGTGTCAAAACCGACCTTCAGTTCCAGATCTGCAGGAACATCCTTTTTAATCTGCTCCACTCTTTTGTAAAATTCATCGGCAATTTCAATGGCATTTGAGCCCGGCTGGGGCACGAGCACAACACCCACCATAGGCACGCCGTCTCTTCTCAGAATTGAGCGGTCATTCTCAGGGTAGACCTCACTGAACCCGATATCTTTCAGTTTGATCAGAGCTGTATTATCCTGCTTGATGATGAGATTGGCAAAATCATCGGGAGTCTGCAGGAGACCTTTGGTTCTCACCGTGAGTTCAGTGTTTTTGCCTTCAATTCTTCCGGAAGGGAGTTCAATGTTTTCGCGGGCAAGGGCATTTCTTACATCAAGCGCCGTTATGCCGTAAGCCGCCATTTTTTCAGGATCCATCCAGAGGCGCATTGAATAGCGTTTCTCACCCCATATCTGCACCCTGCTCACACCCGGAATAGTCTGCAGCCTTTCTTTGAAGATATTGCGCGCAATATCAGTAAGATCCATCAGGTTTCTTGATTCACTTCGGATGCTGAGAAAAACAATAGGGGAGGCATCCGCATCAGATTTTTCGACAATAGGGGGATCCACATCAGGCGGCAGATTCCGCTGCGCGCGCGATACGCGGTCGCGGACGTCATTTGCTGCAGCTTCAAGATCAACATCAATGTTAAACTCAACTGTGATTGTGCTTCTGCCATCACGGCTTACCGAAGTAAGTGATCTGATGCCGTCTATACCGTTGATTGATTCCTCAAGAGGCTCTGTTATCTGTGATTCTATAACATCAGCATTTGCGCCAACATAATTGGTGCTTACGGTGATTATGGGAGCTTCAACGCTGGGGTATTCTCTGATGCCGAGAAAAAGGTAGCCGATTACCCCGAACAATACAATCATGATCGAGAAGACTATTGAGAGAACGGGACGCTGTATTGATATTTGTGATAAACTCATGCAGCACCCTTATTCAACGGTTTTAAGGGTTACTTTGGCCCCGGGGCGGAGCTGAATAATTCCGGAGGTAATAAGAGTGTCACCGGCGCTCAATCCTCCTGTTATCTGAACTTCATTTTCGGTGCGGATCCCGATATCCACTTTATTAGGGACCGCTTTGCCGCCTCTGTAGAGATAAACAAACTGACCCTGAATATCAGGAACGATTGTTTCGGAGGGGACAAGTATTGCGTCGCTGATATTTTCAAGTGAAACCGAAACTTCAACATAAGAACCCGCCACAAGTCTTCCGTTCGGATTGGGGGTTTTTGCCCTGACCCTGAGGGTTCTGGTCTGAGCATCAACGCCGGGCTCAACCGCATAAACAGGGCCGGTATATGATTCTGACTTAAATGGAATTGAAATTTTCACAACGGTTCCGTTCCCGATCATATCTGCATATTTCTGCGGAATAAGAAAATCAATCTTTGCGGGGTTAACATTCACGAGTGAAGCAATTTTGGTGCCCGGAGTAACGTAAGCACCTTCACTTACTGACCGGAGACCTATTTTACCATCGAACGGGGCTCTTATTTCTGTTTTGGCGATCTGAGCATTAATGAGCTCAATATCTGCGTTAACAGTATTCAGTTCATTAAGTGCAATATCATAAAGTTCTTTTGATGTGCTGTTTGATTCAAGAAGTTTTCTCTGCCTGAACTCTTTTTCCTGAGCGAGTTCCTTACGGTATTTTGCTTTGGAAAGCTGGGCCTGCAGTTCTGAATCACTAACTTTTACAAGCAGGTCCCCCTTTTTAACGTAACTGCCTTCATTGAATTCAATTTTCGTTATTTTACCACTGGCCTCCGTGGAAATCTCCACATATTCATTGGGCATGATAGTACCGTTCACTACAATGCTGTTTTCAAACGGTATGTATCTTATTACCCTGGCAGATAGCTCAAGCGGACCCTGCTGGCGCGGTCCCGCTTTCATTTCAGTTTTAGATTCTGAGAGAAAGAGCTTGTTTACCACAAGGAAGCCTATAAGCAGAAATACTGCCGAGTAAGAGAAAATTTTAGTATATTTCATTGTTTCCGCTTTGTATAAAAGTTGAGATTAACCCGGTAATAATAATCATAACAAATCAAAATTCCGCATGGTTTCCTGACAGGGTTTTATAATCGAATTGCATCATAAAAAAAGTTACCGAAGGAAAAAATAAAAAAGCTCGCTGCATCTTAAATTAGGGTTACTGAAAAACTAATTATAGGACAAAGCCAT
>JABWCA010000312.1 GCA_013359345.1 Ignavibacteriaceae bacterium | reverse complement strand
TTTTGAAAAAGTGAAAATCACCCTAAAAACTGCATTCTAAGCAATTAAACCCACTTTTTTTTAATTTTTCTAAAATGAGGTGTCAAACTCAGGAAAAAACTCACACCCGCCGCTCAGGCAGATGTGAGTTTGATTTTTTTATACCGTTCTTTTCAGTTAAAGATCAGATCTCAACATGTGAGATGGTCATTACTTCAGGAATTGCCCTGACCTGCTGAAGCAGCGCAGTATTAACCGGCTTATGAAGCTTCATGGTGCAGAGAGCAACCAGCCCGCCGTCAAAGATTACGTTTTCAACTTCCTCAACGTTAAGGTCTTCCTGCTTGAGAACAGCAAACACTGATGCAAGCACGCCCGGTTTGTCATAATGCTTGATTGCAAGCTGGAAGTGTGGTTCTTCGCGTTTTGCCCTGTTAACCCAGTGAGCAATAACTCCGCTTTCAATATAGTCATTGATAATTTTAACAGTTTCTTCTGCAACTGCATCCTGTGCCTGCTCTGTTGAGGCCCCTATGTGGTGAGTTACGTACACATTAGGAAGTCCCTGAAGCTTTGAGGAAACAGGACCTGATTTATCTTCAGGCTCACCAACAAAAACATCAAGACCCACTCTTATATTTTTGGTCTTCACTGCTTCAATAAGTGCGTCTTCATCAATTACCTCGGCACGTGAGGTGTTTATAAGAATTGCGCCGGGTTTCATCATTTTAAACATATCGGCATTAAAGAGGCCCCTTGTCTGAGGAGTAAGGGGAAGATGAATTGTTACAACATCAAGAATGGGGAGGATCTGATCCATTTCAGAGAAATCCTTAATCCCGACTCCTTCAACTCTTGAAACGTCTTTAACATAGATGTTCATCCCGAAGGCAAGCGCTCTGGCGGCAACTTCCTTACCTATGTTACCGTAACCGATAATGCCAAGATTTTTGCCGTAGATTCCTTCAGCTTTTGAATACTCTCCTTTATTCCATTTGCCTGCGCTGAAATCAGCAACGTTATCAGGAATGCGGCGGTCAAGTGAAACCATGAGGCCTATGGCAAGCTCGGCAACAGCAATTGAGTTTTTACCGGGGCAGTTAGCAACATAGATGCCTTTTTTGTTTGCCGCGGCAATTTTGATATTATTAACGCCGGCTCCTGCTCTGATAATCAGACTGAGCTGTTTGGAGCGGTTTATAGTCTCTTCATTTACATTAGTTGATCTTACCACGAGAATATCCACATTTTCAGCAGCTTCGGGAAGGTCATTTTCTCCAAGCTTGGGGCTGTAAATAACTTCGAGATCAAGGTTCTCGAGTTTCTTAATATACTTATCGGGAAATTTATCTGCTATTAATACTTTAATTTTCATTTATCGTCTCCGGGATTTAAGAATTATTCCACATGGGGATTTTTATATTATGTCTTTTTGCATGTTCTTCTGCTATATCATAACCGGCGTCAACATGCCGGATCACGCCCATTCCGGGGTCAGAAGTGAGAACTCTTTCAAGTCTTGCGGCCGCCTCAGGGGTGCCGTCAGCAACTATAACCATGCCTGCATGAATTGAATTGCCTATACCCACACCGCCGCCGTGATGCACTGATACCCAGCTTGCGCCGTTTATCGAGTTGATAAGAGCATTAAGAATGGGCCAGTCAGCAATGGCATCGCTGCCGTCAAGCATCGCTTCGGTTTCTCTGTAAGGTGAAGCAACCGAGCCGCAGTCAAGATGATCACGCCCTATTACTATGGGGGCCGAAACCTTGCCGTCTTTTACGAGATTGTTGAATATGAGTCCGGCTTTTGCTCTTTCACCATATCCGAGCCAGCATATACGGGAGGGAAGGCCCTGAAAGTGAACTTTCTTTTCAGCCATTTCAATCCAGTTGGCGAGAGATGTATTCTCAGGGAAAGCTTCAAGCAATGCCCGGTCAGTTACAAGAATATCAGCGGGGTCACCTGAAAGGGCAGCCCATCTGAAAGGTCCTTTCCCTTCGCAGAAAAGGGGTCTGATGTACTTGGGCACAAAACCGGGAATATCAAAGGCATTTGAAAGTCCGTTATTTCTTGCCTCTCCGCGTATGTTGTTTCCGTAATCAAAAACGATTGAGCCTTTTTTAAGGAATCCCAGCATTGCCTCAACATGAGTGACAATAGTGGAGCGTGAAAGCTTCATATACCCGGCCGGGTTGCTTTCTCTGAGCACGAGTGCCTGCTCAAGTGACATTCCGTTGGGCACATAGCCGTTAAGCACGTCATGGGCTGAAGTCTGATCTGTGACAATATCGGGGATTATTCCTCTTCTGAGGATCTCAGGAAGAATATCTCCGGCATTGCCGATAAGACCAACCGAGAGAGCTTCGCGCCTGTTTTTAGCATCAAGCACGAGAGTGAGCGCTTCATCAAGATTTTCGGTTATAACATCTGTGTAGCCTGTGTCAATACGCTTTTGAATGCGGCTGCGGTCAACATCAATACCAAGAAAAGCTGCGCCGTTCATTGTTGCTGCCAGGGGCTGAGCTCCGCCCATTCCGCCTAAGCCGGCAGTAAGGAGAAATTTACCCGTAAGAGAACCCCCGAAATGCTGACGGGCACACTCCGCAAAAGTCTCATAAGTGCCCTGGAGGATTCCCTGAGTTCCGATATAGATCCAGCTTCCGGCGGTCATCTGACCATACATTGTGAGGCCCAGTTCTTCAAGCCGTCTGAACTCATCCCAGTTTGCCCAGGCGGGCACCAGCATTGAGTTTGAAATAATAACGCGCGGCGCGTCAGGGTGGCTTCTGAAAATACCGACGGGCTTGCCCGACTGAACGAGCAGTGTTTCATCATTTTCCAGATTTTTCAGGGAATTAACAATTGCATGAAAGCTTTCCCAGTTTCTTGCGGCTTTTCCTTTTCCGCCATATACAATAAGCTGAGCGGGATTTTCTGCAACCTCGGGGTCCAGGTTATTCATCAGCATTCTGAGAGCTGCTTCCTGCACCCATCCTTTACAGTTTAATTTTGTTCCTCTGGGAGCCCTGATAACTCCGGCTTCGGTAATCATTTAATCCTCAAAGTATTTCTTGTTTAAGATTTCGTATTGTTTGATCAGTGGTTTAATAAAGATTTTTTTAAAGAATCCTGTTTTGGGCAGTTCCTTTTTAAGGTGTTTCAGGTTGTTGCCAAACTGATTCTTGAATGCAAAATATTCCTCTTTAGTAAATTTCACGGCCTCTTCGCCTGATTCCATCTTGTCAAGTACTGATCTGAACACCTTTTCTTCTTTGAAAAACTGCTTGTTGCCTTCAACCTGTTTCAGAATCTGTTTACAGAAAGTTGAAAGTATCTTCTTTTCATTTTTATCAAATTCATAAGAATAATTTTTAAAGAGTTGTTTCATCTGGAGCTAGTTCCTTAGAGATGTTAATTCTTCCCGGAGTTTCTGATAACCCGGTTTTATTACGTCATAGATAAATTTTAAGCGTTCGTTGTGATGAATGAATGCAGATTTCATGGCATTTATTGTAAGTTTCTCAAGGTCATCAAGATTTACGTTAAAGTATTTGATTGCGGTGAGAAACTCATTTGACATTGAAGTGTTGCTCATGAGAGTGTTATCTGTGTTGAGGCACACCCTGAACTTGTTTTTGTACAGGATGCCGAACGGGTGATCTTCAAGCCTTTTGATTGCGCCGGTGTGAAGATTGCTCACAAGACAGATTTCAATAGGGATACGTTTATCAAGAATATACTGTGCAAGATCTCCCATTGAAATGATTTCTCCGGTTTTAGGATCAAACGTGATATCATCAAGTATTCTTGTTCCGTGTCCTATTCTGTGTGCGCCGCACCATTGAATTGCCTGCCAGATCGATTCCTTGCCAAATGCCTCGCCGGCGTGAATCGTGATACTGAAATTTTCCCTCTGGCAAACAGATTTAGTGAAGATGCAAGCGTTGAAGAGGAAAGAAGACTTTTTTATGTTGCTGTAACCAGAGCACAGAAAAAAGTT
>JABWCA010000311.1 GCA_013359345.1 Ignavibacteriaceae bacterium | reverse complement strand
GAAAAAAGCAGCTTATTTCTTTTTTTTGGCTCGGGTGACTTGACTTTTAACATAACAGTGTGCAACAGTCCGCCGCGATAGTGTCATCAGGGCAACATAAGCGTGGGTGACGGGTATTGATCTGTAATAAGGAAGCCCTGTTCAGATTGTATCACCAGACATCGGGCTGGTATGTTGTGCTGAAATTTACACCTTGAATCCTGTTCGGTTTTGATAAAAACAGACCATTATAATAATCCATAGTTTACTTTAGCGCCGGAAAGTAAATTATAAATATCCATAATTTACTTTTAGCCCCGAAAGTAAAATATAAAATTCCATATTTTACTTTTCTTCCCGAAAGTAACTTACGATTTCAATAAATGTGTGTGAAGTATAGGGACGGGATTATCTGCCAAAGAGGTATTTAGTCAGCAGATATTTTTTGTGTTAATTGCAAGAGCGCACCTTTGATCTGATACCTTAAGTTCCGGGATATTATTTCAGTATTCTTTCCTCAAAATATCAATGTACTGCCTGAAAATATATTTTCGGTTACGTTTGTAACCTGTGATTTCTTCGAGAATACCGGCTTTTATGAAGTCATCCAAAAGGTTATTCATTGATTTGGTCGAAATCTGTAAATATTCCTTTGAATCCGCGTTGTACACAACGGGTTTCCTGAACAGATAATCCAGAAATTTATGAGCAATAGCTGCTTTTCTTCCAAATTTATCAAGAATAATTGCAGTACAGCTTTCTCTCAGATCAATAATTCTTTTCATTAAAAGAATCGCTTCAGATGAGGTTTCAGTTACAACCTCAAGGAAGAAACGGATCCATCCGGAGAGATCATTTTTCTCCCTTACAAATGTCAGCTTTTCATAATACAGCGTTTTATATTTCTCGAAAATTGCCGAAGTAAAAAGTAAAGGTTTATCAAGCACACCTTCACTTATTAAGTAAAGGGTTATTAATAATCTGCCGACTCTTCCGTTTCCGTCAAGGAATGGATGGATCGTTTCAAACTGGTAGTGGCCTATGGCAATTTTGATGAGTCTGGGTACAGAGATCCTGTCGTTATGAAGGAAATACTCAAGATCAGACATTAATTCCCCGATCAGTTCTGCCTTCGGAGGTACAAATACGGCATCTTTTATATTAATTCCCCCGATCCAGTTTTGACTGGTTCTGAATTCTCCGGGATTTTTGTGCTTTCCTCTGACATTTGTAAGAAGCACTCTGTGGGTTTGCTTAATAAGTCTGGATGACAGGGGAAGAGTTTTCAGTGCATCGATTGCATAATACATAGCCTTGCTGTAGCTTAGCGTTTCATTCCAGTCGTCCCTTTTTTCAGGTTCAATATCTGTTTCAGAATAGAAGGCTTCCTCCATATTCGTTCGGGTTCCTTCTATTCTGCTGGAAGTGACAGCCTCTTTCATTACATATGACTGAGTAAAAAGCTCAATATCAGGAACATAGCGTGTGAACGAATTCAACTCTCCCAGATTAATTGATGCTTTCTCCAGCAGTTCCAGAATTCTTGTATCTGTGAAACTCCATTCATGATTGATGAAAGAAGGTACAAAATATTTAAAGTCATAACCACTCTGCCACGTGCCGGAATTAAAATCTTTTATATCCATGATTTATCCAACTAATATTTTCTCTTCACCAAAACAAGTTTAATAAATAAAAGTTAAATATAAAAATCCATAGTTTACTTTAGCGCCGGAAAGTAAATTATAAATATCCATAATTTACTTTTAGCCCCGAAAGTAAAATATAAAATTCCATAATTTACTTTTCTTCAGGAAAGTAACTTACGATTTCAATAAATGTGTGTGAAGTATAGGGATGGGATCAAGAGGCAAAGAAGGGGCAGGATTATACAGGTTTTACTTCTTAAACAGATCATCGGGTTATCTCTCTCTGATGGAAATTATGAACCCGGAATTTATCGGGGAATAAATGTCAGATAAATTTTGAGATATCAATGCCGTTGATATCCAACCCTGCATGAAGGCCGGTACCTTCAAATATGATTTTACCGTTATGTGTAAGTTTCAGTGTGATTATACTTCCAAGGCTTTCGGTCACTTTGGTGAGACCGTTCATGACATAAGGGGCAATCAGTTCGCCGGTTTCAGCACGCTGAATCTCAAAATCAACGCGGAGTTTTCTCTGTGTTACGGATACCTTTACAACAGAGGGTGTAACCTCAAGTTTGCTGATTTTTGCTCCTGTATAGGTTGCAAACACATACTGTTTCCCATCGTAATTAAAAGCAGAGAGAAACCCGATAAAGCTGCTGAAAAGCCATGGTATTTTTGCGACTGAGAACATAAAAGATGTATCTGAGTCATCAAAATGGTTCGACTGGCACCAGATATAGCCCTCAGGAAATGAAGAACCCCAGTCTTTTTCAATGTAAACTTTCCCGCCTGTGAAATCCACCTTTTCACCGTTAATAACCAGTATTCCGTTCAGTCTTCCGGAGAAAGCGAGCAGGGCATGATTGCATTCCATAAATGGGACGTATGAGTACCAGCCCATTATGTTGGGCCTGAGAAATGAGGATTTCAAAAGTACAGGGTTTGTAATGATGAGTTCACCTTCCAGGGGGATATCGCCATCCATATTTAATGAAACGTGACTGCCTGAAAAACTGTTGTCACCGATTTTAATACTGAACTCACTTTGTGCGGAGGAGAATTTATCAGCACTCCAGAAACTGACAACAGATTTATGTCCCGTACCATCGAGTATCTGAATAAATGCACGGTTCTCATCGCCATTATAAATTGCGGGTATAACGGCAATGACTCTGTCACCCCTTGCAGTGACAAGTTTGTAGAACCATCCCTCAAAAAAGAAATTTTTATATCCCGCTTTGTGGAATATTTCCGGACGGAAAATTAATCTGTAGTGATTGAAGAGTGCTTTTAGCATATTTGAACTTTAATTTTCATTCAAGAGTATTAAGATAATAAACATTACAGGATTTCAGACATGGAAAATACTCAGCAGAAGCCTATGCCTAATCTTATTCAGATGCTCAGGGCGCCATTCTTTTCATCAATTATTGCTCCCCTGGTTAGCGGAACAATCGCTGCAGTCATTGTAAATAACGGTGATTTTTCTATCCCGGGTTTCATTTTTGTAATGATTATGGGTCTGGGACTCCACGCCGCAACCAATGTTTACAATGATATCTATGATACCATTCAGGGTACTGATAAGATTAATGTGCACAGGAACGAGTTCAGCGGCGGCAGCGGAATTTTGGTGGATTTTCCTGAGCTAATGCCTAAAATGTTCATAATCGCAAGGGTCTCACTGATTATTGCTCTTGCGGGGGCAATCGGGTTGTTCTTTACCGTTGATCAGAAAATGTATCCCTGGCTTGCAGGACTTTATCTTCTTTCCGCATTTTTCGCAAAATACTACACGGCGGCACCTTTTAAGCTGGCTTACAGAGGAATGGGCGAGGTCTCGGTATGGTTCGCCTTCGGACCAATGGCAATTCTGGTGGCTGCAGTCAGTCAGAATGTACTTTTTGAGCCTCTGATACTCATGATGATGCCGATAAGCGGACTCAGCACGCTCTCGATACTCTGGATGGGTCAGATGATCGATCTTGATGCTGATAAATCGACGGGCAAACTTGGAATGGTTTCAAGGATCGGTACAAAAGCGGCAAGATTTCCGTATATCCTTATACAGCTTGCTCTCGTTGCCAATGTTGCTGCAATACCGTTTGTTATTCCGGGCATAAAACTTTTTCTGCTGGCAGCACTAATACCATATCTCACTTTGTTCCCCAGGATTATCCCTGTTATCATGAAAGAGCATGCCAATGCAAACGGGCTCAAGCCGGCTGCTAAATTGACAGTGATGATACACATGGGCTTTTCTCTCTTTTTTATTATCACACTGATTCTGCAGGTTATTAATTTCTAGTGGTGGCAGATAATAGTGTGCAACATTCCGCCGCGGCGGATCAGGGGC
>JABWCA010000310.1 GCA_013359345.1 Ignavibacteriaceae bacterium | reverse complement strand
AAAACCGGCTTCAGGGAGGCCGAGCTGATTGAGGCACCGCGGGGTGAATATTTTATAGCATCTGTTGAATTCAGTAACCGGCTCTACGTTCTGACTCAAAGAGAGATCCTTATTTTTGATAAACTGTGACTGATAAGCAATGAATTCAGGCCCGGTAAGGAAGCTCTTTTTCCCTGTCTCACTGGTTCTCAGCGGCGCCATGCTTTTTATAGCTTTTATTCCGGTGCTTGGCTTTTCACGGAATGAACCTCTCCTTCATATCGCAGGGAAATTTATTGCCGGTAAACTCTGCCATACAGACCCCTCGAAAATTCCTTCTGTTCTGGGGCATAATCTGTTTCTCTGCTCACGCTGCTCGGGAATTTATGCCGGAGCTTTTCTCACCGGGCTTTTAGTCCTGCCGGCAGGGTATCTGACAAAATTTAAACTTAAAAATCCGCTCAGAATCCCCCTGGCCATGCTTTTACCCATGGCTGCCGATGTGCTTCTTTACAATTCGGGAATTTATTCCTATAACTTTACTATAGCATGGTTTACAGGATTTCTTTCAGGGTCGGGTGTTATTTTATATATTTGGAATGATTTTTTTCAGAATTAAGATAAATGCAGAATAAATACTTTCCAACTTTTGTACTCGGCTTTGCAGCTGCTGTTCTGACAACCGTACCGGGAGTTAAAAATTTCGCCTGCTGCCTGATAGTGCCGCTGGCTGCCGGGTTTTCAATTTTTATTGATCAGAGGCTGAAACAGTTTGCTTCGAAGGTGATAATGAGCGAGGCGGTTGTTTTCGGGATTTTCACCGGGATCTTCACTTCATTGTTCGGCACCGCATTCGATCTTCTGATTACCTATCTGCTTAAAAGCAATGACCTTGTAAGATCAATCACCGAAGTCGAAAAAATGATAAAAGACCTTCCGTTCGGTGAATCAGGAAAAATGACACTTGAGATATTCAGACAGATTCAGAAAGATATCACCACAACCGGGTTCTCCTGGTTTTACGCTTTTTCACAGCTTGCAGGCAATCTTTTTGTTTACGTGATCACCGGGCTTCTCGGCGGTTTACTCGGTTACTCTTTTATCAATAACCGCTATCACAAAAATCCGATGTACTGATTATGATAGACTCACTCATTTTCTTTGGTCATGTTCTTTTCATTCTTATCATTTTCTCAAAAAAATGGCAGAATGAAAATCTTTCAGCAGCATTCCTTAATGTTGGTCTTATCGGAATTTTCTTTGCTGTGGGCTGGAGCCTTACCAACGTGCTTGCTTCACTGGTTATGAATCCTCAGGGACTGGGTATTTTCTTCACCCGCGATACTTTTTCTCTCTCCATTCTCTCTGTTGCCGAATTTTTCTTCTACAGAATGTACTACAAAGATATTAATCACGAAGAATCAGGCGAAACCGCCTGATTCCCGGCTTCTCCATCTTAATAATCACTGAATTACTCCTCCCCATGTTTATGCTTTAAACTTTTGCCTGTACCAATAGCTTTTCCCCGGATAACATAAGCAATTTTAATGGCTTTATACAGATCATGTAATTCATCACATTTATAAACCTGCCTAATCCCCTGAGTTCAAAGGACTTGACATTTATTAATTTTTTATATTAATTAAAACTGAACTTTTTATTAATTGCAAATTCCGGATTCCAGATGGGTAAAAATCATATTTCCCTGCTCACATTCATGCTTATCATTTTCCTATTTAACGGCAATACATACTCACAGCCTGCCATAAATCTCGGCGAACTCAAGCAGCAGATCATAAGATATTATGAAAACGGTGACTATTCAAAAGATGCTGAGGCGGTCATTAACAAAGCTGAAGACAGCCTTAAAGACTTCACCTTTCCTGTAAACGCTGCTGCAGTCTTTGATATTGATGAGACTGTTCTGCTGAACTACCCTCACATTAAAAAAGTCGATTTCGGTTATATCCCTGAACTGTGGGATCAGTGGGTTGCTCTGGGAGATGCCCCGGCAATTGAGCCTGTAAAAAAGCTTTATGACTTACTTGTCGGTAAAAATGTGAAAATAATTTTCATCACCGGGAGAAAAGATTTTCAGTATGAACCCACTTTCCGGAACCTTAAGGAAGAAGGATTCACTGTTTTTGACACTCTTATAACGAGGAGATCTGATCAGCCTTACCTGCCGGCATCTCAGTTCAAGGAAAATGAACGTGCTGCACTCGCGGCAAAAGGTTACAATATTATTATGTGTGTGGGAGATCAGTACAGTGATATGGCCGGTGATCATACCGGTTTCAGAATCAAGGTGCCCAATTACCTTTACAGGATTGACTGAGAAATATTTTCACCTGAATCTTCTGAATATCCGGGAAATGTGACATTTTGTAAGGTGATTCAGATTTGACCCGGGCTCCGGGTAAGTCTTGATTGTGTTCGGCAAGTGGTTTCTAAGGGGTTTTTTCTGCTGCCGGCTCAGAAAGGTTCAGTGTAAACAGATTTCACATTCCGATTGTGAAATACTCCTCCCCGTTATCTTTAATATGAATGAAAAGCAATCCTGCCCTCACCATTTTCACAAGAGTTCTTGAAGCTCTTCTTTCTGATATGTTGGAGATATTGCAGAATATCTTAACATCAATACGTTCATTCTTCTCCAGATACTCAAAAACCTTTTTCTCAAGGTCACCTATGAAGTAGTTCCTCAGTCCTTCGGCAGAATTCTGATGCTTAAGCACCCGTATCATCTCTTTGCCGGCCTGAACGCTTTTATCATCCACTCTGATGTAAACCTGGGCTGTTCGTATATCAAGCGATTCAAGATAATCCTGAATGCGGTGTGGCTTGTTCCGGGATTCAGGGACTTCGGTTACAACCACCTCATTCCCTCTGATGTTATAAGAAAAGGATTCGCACTGAAGGGGGGGTTCAATCAGTGATGTGCAAACCTGATTGATAAGCTCTATTTCCCCTTTTTCACTCTCAACTCCGCAGATTGTGCCGTCATCTTCGACACCGAAAATCATGTATCCGCCCCGTGTGTTGGCAAATGCTATGATTTCTTTGGCTATCTTTTCAGGAGTCGAAAAGCGTTGCTTGAATTCAACCCTTGAGTTTTCCCCTTCCTCAATAACAGCTATAAGTTCCTTCTTGCGGAGCATATGAGTGAGAAACTCAGTTTACGATATATAAAACGGAGGCCGGAACCGGACAAAATGAGCATTCACCTGCCTGACGGCAGAATAAGGAAAATAACTTCTGCTCCTGAAGGCATAAGCAGTATATTTATAAGTTTTTATTAAAGACTGTGTCAGACCGTCATGCTGATCTGCCCGGTCAGAAGTGCCATTATTTTCAGGCACCGCGCGGGGCTGCTGTGCAGGCTTGAGTGAATCGGGGATGGCTGTTCCGCCATTAAGTGAATCAGGCTTAACGGGATTCAGGGCTTCAATCTTTTTCAGTGAATCCTGTGCTCTTACAGCGGCAATTGAATCCTGAAATTTTTTAATTGAATCAAGCCTTACCTGCTCAAGCCGCTTTAATTCCTGCTTATAAAAAATCACCTTACCCTGCACCTTATTGGCGTATGTGGTTTTAGGGTATTTTGCAATAAGGGTATCGTAAACCACCACGGCCGAATCACCCATTCTCAGATTGTTCTCAAGTATGAAGCCCGCAGTGTAAAGACCCTTTGAGGCGAACTGTGAAGCGGGGTGCGCCTGATGTATGGCATACATTCCCGTAACCGCATCACCGTATGTACCCGAGATGTATTTTTTCTCTGCACTAAGAAACAACTCTTCTGCAGGGTCATTTTCAGTCACCACCTTAGCTTTTTCAAGTTTTTCAGCCACAACATTTATAATTTTGTCGTTCGGATAGTTATCATAAATCAGATTATAAAGACTGTCTGCCTTATCATTTTCGTTTATTGTTGAATAATACGTTGCCATGGCGTATAAAGCCGATGCATTAAATGAAGTTGAGTCAAATTCGTTAAGCACCCTGCTGTAATAATA
>JABWCA010000309.1 GCA_013359345.1 Ignavibacteriaceae bacterium | reverse complement strand
GGCCGCGGCTTTGTCCGCGGCCGCCCGCAACTGTTCATAGGGCACGGCCGCCCGGGTGATGCGAACCGGGGTGACGGGCGGGCAGGGCGTTTCGTTGATGCGCACCGCGCGAGTGATTTCTCCGATGGTGGCGCCGGCGGACACGGCCTCGATGCACGCCTCGAACAAGCCGTTGCCGCGGGATTCCTCTGTTTCTTGTTGCTCTGTTTCCTGCGCTTCGACGGATTCTGCCTCGGACATGGAGCCACCCTCCGGACTGAACATTTTGAACGAATCAGGGTGGAAGGCTACCAGCCAATGGCTTGTGGTTCAAGGATAGGATGAAAAGGGGCACGTGGCATGATCCTTACAAAAAGCCATGTTGACCCATTATAGGCCCATTGATACCGTACAGTGTCCAACGAGGGGGAATATGCGCGGCGCCACGCAAGGGGACATGCATGGCGCGCGATTTTGGGTGGCATCATGAGCGAAGTCGGAATTATTCACGTCGTTGACGGCGAGCAGGCTGGGCAGGACGTCAAGCTTCCCGCCGACGACAAGAAGTTCACCATCGGCCGGCGCTCCAATTGCGATCTGATGTTGCGCGTTGACTCGATCTCCCGGGAACATTGCTATATCCAGCGTCAGGGCGACGATTACTGGCTCTACGACAACGGCAGCGCCAATGCGACGCTTCTCAACGGTATGGCGATTGAGAAGGCGAAACTTGTTCATGGCGATGTGCTCACGCTCGACCGTGTTACCCTCGAATACCTCTCCCCATCGCAGACGCCGGGAACGCGCGAGATGATTCGCGAGTTCGTGGTAAGCAAGGGCGCTGGAAGTCAACAAACCTATACCGCCGAAAATTCGCTGCTCGGCAAAACGGTCGATTCCTACAAGCTCCTCTCCGTGCTCGGCGAGGGCGGCATGGCGATGGTCTATAAGGCCCGGAACGAAAAAGACCAGTCGCTGGTGGCCGTCAAATTTCTCAAGGGGGGGCCGCAGGCCGATCGCGAGAATACCGCGCGTTTCCTCAAGGAATTCAAAAAGGCAACGGGATCAACACCCTATCAGCTGATTCTCAGAATGAAGCTGGAACATGCCGCCTCTCTCCTCACAGGTACAAATGACACCATTTCCGGAATTGCTTACAGCCTCGGATTTGCAGATCAGAGTCATTTCACTCACGCATTCATAAAAAAATACGGAGTATCACCCGGCAGGTACCGCAGCAATTTCTTACAACAATAAGCCAATTTCTTGCAATCACCGGCATTTTCTTCTGGATAATTTTGTCCATAAAAAAAAGGAAATGTTTATGAAATACTCACAGCTCGGAAATTCGGGACTCATTGTTTCAAGATTTGCCACAGGTACGATGTTATTCGGAGGCGAAGGTGATTTTTACGGACTGAAATATTCGCTTGATCAGTCTGCTGCCGATGAACTCGTTACCAGATCAATTGATTTCGGCATTAATATTTTCGATACCGCGAATATGTACAATGCCGGACAAAGCGAAATTATGCTCGGCAAAGCCCTCAAAGGCCGAAGGTCATCGGTTCTGATCTCGGATAAAATTTCATTCAGGGCGGGAAGCGAGGCATTTAATGCCGGCATCAGTTACAAGCACATAATTGAACAGTGCGAGATAAGTCTGAGAAGGCTTGGCACCGACTGTATCGATATTCTGTCGCTGCACACCGATGATCCCGTAACCCCAATTGAGGAAACAGCCAAAGCCCTCGAACACCTCCAGCAGCAGGGCAAAATCAGATATGCAGGAATGAGCAACTGGCCGGTCTGGAAAACAGCGGCTATAATTCAGCTTCAGAAAGACAGAGGATATTCACCGCTGGTTTCGGCTCAGATGCATTATTCGCTTCTGAACCGCGAACTCGATGCCGAATTTGTTTCCATGGCAAAACACTTCGGACTTGGAATGATGGTCTGGAGCCCTCTCTCAAGCGGTTTTCTTACAGGCAAGTACACGAGAAGCAATCCCAAACCTGAGGAGGGCAGATTAAACAGCTTTGATCTGAATCTTTTTGACCGTGAAAAAGCCTATGATGTGGTTGATGTGGTGAGGGATATCGCTGCCAGGCATAATACCTCGCCGACAGCTGTATCCCTGGCATGGCTGTTATCGAAAAGTTACTGCTCAGCCATAATTATCGGCGTCTCAAAGATTTCACAGCTGCAGGATAATTTTAATGCGCTCAGCGTTGAACTTGATTCTGAGGATCTTGAAAGACTCGAGAAAATCACGGCATTACGAATTCCCTATCCTGCCTCATTCTCAGCCTTCAATGATCCTGTCCTTTCCGCGGCAAAAGTATAATTTGCCAGGGATGATCAGCAAGGGAACATAAAGTATTTCCTGATTTAATAAAATAACCCCGGATGAGCTTCAGCACTCCTCCGGGGTTAATTATTATATAGTCTGATGAGAAGGGTATTGTTCTGAAATTAAAGCAATAATCTCTTCCCTGCCGGTATCTTTATTTGCCAGCTCTTCCGGAAAATGCCACTCAAAGATTCATCGCCTCTTTATGGCAAGGAAATTTGTTGTCATGAAAGATTCGCAAGTTTCCTTGTAAACATCAAGAGGGTGCAGTCCATTGGCCAGGATTCTGAACAGTCTGAAATCATTCTTGAGCAGGTAATAAAAATCCTGGAAATAAGTTCTGGAATCGATATTGCAACCGCCAAACTCAAACTGTAAAAAATCAACCGAACGGGAGGAGAGCATCTTTTCCGCTCCTTCTAGCACCTTTAACTCATGCCCCTCTGCATCCAGCTTCAGGAAATGAATGTGGCTTATGCTGTTTTCTGAGCAAAAATCATCAAGCTCTCTGAATTCTTATTCCTAGCCGCCGTCCATAAATATGTTGAAATGATCAAGCCTTCTGTTGTAAACGCTCGCCGGACCTGAACCCTCGGAATCAGTGTAGAGTCTGAGCTTTGTGTTCTCATTACCCGGACCGAAATTATGCAGAATAACACCGGGCAAATTCCGTGTCAAGGTCTAAGCTTTTCAAAAGTCCTGAGAGACGGTTCAAATGAATGTATCTCAGCCCCGTCTCCGAAAACCTCCTTTAGAAGAACCGTGTAATTGCCAACATTTGCGCCAACGTCAAATATTACAGTTTTTCCCTTTCCCGACAGTTTTTCCCGGATAATATTCAGAGCATGCTTTTCACCGCTGGTCTCAGGCTTGTCTCCCCTTCCTATGTTCATTCCGTAAAGTGAAAACTGATAAAGGGTTTCAAACAATTTCTGGAACTGCTTTTTCCCTGCCACGGGAGCAACTGCGGTTTTTAATATTTTATTAACTAATGACATAGCTTCTTCAATTAAGTTGTTACAGCACTGGCGTATTACTGCAGTCTTTCTTTTTCAATTATCAGTACGGAGAAAATCCTCGTACTTTTTTCAGATCCGGAGCTTCGACTGGCCTGACCCTCGCGGCAGTTTAAATACTGCCTGCACAACCGGTTCCGGACAATCGAATGATATGCAAATAACACCGGTCACAAATTTAATGTATGAAATCATTTTACAAATTTATTTTTACACAAAAAGGCAATTACTGTAGGTTATACGGAGAGAGGGATTGATCACTATAATCCAGCTGAAGTTTAAACCCGGGAATGCCTCAGAATAATATCCGTTATCACCCTCATAACCGACATAGCTCCGGTAATAGCGCCTATTCTGACAGATGGTAATTACATGGCATCCCTGAGCCCTGGCAATAGATTCATGGAACTAAACTATCTTAATTACTAAGCTCTTATCTGAATATTAAGATGATTGATGTTGGAAAATATGAATTTGCACAAAAATATTTCCTTAAACAGATTCCATTAGTTTTAATGAATATGCTTTAAATTATTTTATTCATTATATTCAACAGTAAATTTTAGTAGAGCTTACCATGGTTTCTGAATACTCGTTTGAAGAGAAAATCAGCTCAGGCTCAAAATCTCTGATCTACAGAGCCACCCGTAAAAG
>JABWCA010000045.1 GCA_013359345.1 Ignavibacteriaceae bacterium | reverse complement strand
CTTTGATTTAACTTTTTTTATGGTTGTAAATAATATTTTTGAGAGTTCATCGCAGTCCGTATAATGGATATCATAAACCTCTTTTGAGATGTACTTGCCAAGCAAAAAGAGATCCAGCCAGTATTTCGTTTCAAGCGATTCTTTGTAACTTATTGAAATTTTATTCAGGTAATCAGCATCAGAAACAGCCCCTCTTGACTCAGCAAAATTTGCTCCGATTGATGTTGCTGATCTAAGCATTTGTTTTATCACTGAGTAGTCCAGTCCTGATTTTTTAAGTTGATCACACAATATCATAATTTTATGCGAAAATTCGAGGGTTTTATTGTAAAAAGAATTATGCGTGTTCTCCATCCGGATTCCATTAGGTTTAATAAAGATTAATATACCGTTAATTATATTTGTCTCAGGCATCCCTGTAAATTATTACTTTCTTTCTATTTCTTCTCATGTCATGTAAAGTCCTGTTCTTTTTCCTAAGCTTCCTGTGCCCTGCCTCCTGTCTCCTGTGTCCTGCCTCCTGTCTCCTGCGTCCTGCCTCCTGTCTCCTGTGTCCTGCCTCCTGTCTCCTGTGTCCTGCCTCTTGCGTCCTGTCTTCAAAGCCACTTCTTCTTCTTAAAGTACACAATGAACCCGATAAACAGCAGGAACATAACTATCATCACAACGGGATAACCCCAGGGTGATTCAATTTCAGGCATGTTCTTGAAGTTCATACCGTAGACGCCGGCGATGAAGGTGAGGGGAATGAATATGGTGGCGATTATAGTGAGAATTCTCATTACATCATTCAGCTTGATGCTCACATTTGAGAGATAGAAGTTCATCAGGGAGAGGAGAATTTCTCTTTGTGATTCCACATTATCAATAAGCTGATATACATGATCATAGGTGTCATTAAGATATATGAAGGTTTCCGGTGAGAAGTATGCTATTTCTTTTTTATGAAATCTGTTCACAATATCACGCACCGGCCAGAGATTCTGCCTGAACTTCTGGACATCCTTATTAAGTTTGCGGAGCTGTTCAAGGTCATCTGTTGATGAATCATTTATCAGTTCATCCTGAAGTGCCTCAATTCTGTCAGTAATTTCCTCAAGCACAACAAAATATTCATCAACCACATAATCGAAGAGGACATAATTGAGATAATCTGGCGCCGCTCTTGTTGCCAGAGAGCCGTTTCTGAGCCGGTCGGATACCGTTTTATAAAAGTCATCACGGGTATCCTGAAAGGTGATAAGGGTTTTGCCGTTAAAGAAAATGCTGATCTGGTCAGATTCGATGCCGTTCTCTTTCAGAGAGATACGGTTAATCTCAGTGAAGATATACTCCTGATACTCTTCTATTTTGGGCCGCTGATAAATGTTGAGGATATCCTCAAGGGTCAGCTCATGGATATTAAACTTCTTCCCGATTATACTCAGAAGCTCAACATCCTTGAGACCTATGATTCTGATCCAGTAATTTATGCCGTTGGGTGGCTCTGATGTTGCCTTCTCAAAATCGTTAAAGTCTTTAAGCTCAGTCTCCTCAAAAAAGTTAGGGCCGTATTTAACGATTATTATCCGGTATGAAATATCAGGATTATCCCCGTAATACTTAAGTGTGCCGGGCGGGGTACCGGGTGAATGCATTCTGCGCTTCTTTTTAGACATGACAAATCTCCAAAAGAGAGTTATAACTTGGGTTAAGATAATTGTACGGGTTGTTGAGTTTATCCTTACACAGCCCCCCTTTAACCGGGTTAAGCAATGTGTAAATAATCATATTCTTAAACTGCTCTTCATTTTCAATGAGTATGCTGTGGTACTCCTCACGCCAGAATTGCCCTTCACGGCTTAAAATTCTGTTAGCCATCGTTGCAGAATATCTTTTGATTTTGTAAACGGTGTAAGATAAAGGGCACTTATGAAGATTAGGGCTGTATTTAATGTTCATTTTATGAAACTCAAATGGTTTAAGGATGATATGAACATGATTAGGCATGATTGAATATGCTGCAAGATCATAGAACTTCCCCTCATTAAAATGAAGATTCTCTTTTATCACATCTCTTATCTGCGGCAGAGCAAGCCATAAATTGGGTTTGTAATGAGGATCTTTAAGCCGGGAGTTTATCCTTTTTATTTGCTTTTTTCTGGTTATTATTCTTATTCTTGAGGCTTCTGTGATAGGTTGCTTCTTTAAATCTTCAAGTTCTTCGTCCAGATTTTTTAAGCGCCTGCGGTAAAGAACTTTGGTTGCAGAATTTATTATTCTGTAAGTAATGAAATAATAATGCCCGGGCAGGTATTCATGCTTAAAGCGGTTAACAAAAACAATTTTTGCAGGCATGAAAAGTTAACCTTGTATGTTGTAAAATTGGTATTGAGTTTATTTTGCCACCGGTTTGCACTGCCCGTCTTAGCAGGCTGTTGTAACCATTGGGGGGAAGCTTCCCCCCAATGGTTACTGTGCCAGTGTTAACTCTTAATTAACAGGGGTAAAATTAATGTTTACAGTGTTAAAATGAAAATATTTAACACATTAACAAGCATTTGCTACAAATTTGGTAATATACTCCAGCCTCTGCATTAAATGCCTGCTGCAGCTTCACCCCTTAATCTTTCATTCTGGGTCCTTTTTCTTCATGAATGAAGATCCAGGAAACCACGCGGCCAATGTCTATTTCATTGAAGTAGTTCCAGTATTGTCTGGTTCTTACGTGCAGTGATGAAGTGTCATCTTCAGGGATGGCATTGGCTTCTGCCATAAGATCATTAAGGCGCGTTAGCCAGAGTTTCATATTTTCAACTCTGAGGTCAACCCAGCCGGCATGAGCCCATTTATCGATGTTAGCATCATTTATATCGAGTTCTTTTTCAGTGCCAAAGGGCGGTATTTTCATTGAGTTGCCGCGCAGCAGTGATTTGCCGTCATCCATGAGAACAGGTATTCCTATTGATAGCACCTGATTCCTGAGGCTGTCATTTGATCTGAGAAGGTTCTTCATATCACGCGACATCTTTTCAGGATCGGCTTTCACGATGTCTTTCATTGTGCCGTAAAGTTTCTTCAGGAAATAGATCTCAAACAGCAGCTTGGAGAGGCGCGGCGGACCCAGCATCTCAAATGCGATGCTGTCTGTATTGTGGTATCTTTCAAGCGCCTTGAGTTTTTCAACTGCGAGATGCTGCATATAGCCCGCACGGTAAGTGGGGTGGGTGTTGGCATTATCAAGGGCATTTATAACATCGTGGCCTGTGTTACCGCCTTTAATTTCAAACACGGCATCTGCCGCAATCTCTTCGGGGGTGACAAATTCCATCTGCTTCTGGGCTGTGATTGCTTCAAATTCTCCTCTTGAGAAGATTCCGTTTTCACCTGTGTCAATAAACACCGATTTCAGAGGCTCGCTCTCTCTGAACCTGTTTTCAATCTCTGACTTTAACTTACCTTCAAGCGGAATAACGGCATCAAACGGAACGTCGTTAAGGAGGATTTCCTTACCACCCTTTTTAATTGTGTCAAATGCTATCTTTTTCCATGCAATAGCGGCTGCGGGTTTTATTTCCTTGGTGATGGCTGTATCGGGGGTGCGCGCCATAAGGAAAAGGAGGAGAGTGTGTGCACCCGCAACGGCAGATTTGCTCAGAAGAACCCGTGAAGGTTTTTCCTCGCTGTGGGTGTAGGGGATGTTAAGTCCCATTCCGCCTGTTCCACTGGTGCCTATTTTAAGATAAAGCTTGGTTTCAAAATCATGCATCGCATTATACATAATCTGAATGTGCCTGATAAGCTGAGGAATGTATATGACTGCCAGGAGCTTTTCAGCTTCTTCAACCAGCTCTTCACGGCTGTAATCACCATACATTACTTTTGTCAGGGATTTATAGGCCGAGAAGATGTTCTGGTAAGCAATTCCGGTGGCTGTGTTTATGCAATCGATAAGGATATCAGGTTTATATTCTCTGAGGAGGTCATAGAGGAAGGCGCTTTGCAGTATTTCATCGTTAAGTTCCTCCATTACATCCTGAATCATTATTTTTCTTTTTATGGGGTCTTTAAGAAGTGATGTTCTGTCTTCATCTTTGAATTCTTTTCTCAGCAGGACGTTTCCCCATCTTGCTTCAAAATAGTCTGCCGGTTTATCGGGGTAAGTTTTTCTGAGATAATCCAGCTCTTCTAATGCTTCTTCTTTCTTCAGGGATGTGATAATAACCTTTTTAGGGTTCTCGGGTATCAGTTTTCGTGATATTGCTTTCCCGACCAGTCCCCATCCGCCAAGAATCAGTATCGTTTTATCTTTTATGTCCATGATTTACCTAATTTATTTTTTGGTGTACAGAAACTTAGTGAATATTGCGAGGAGTTCAAAGGAGTGTTTCTTTGCTGCGCCAGGAGGCTGATGGAATTGACTGAGTTGATTCCCCGCCCGGGCGGAGGTTGGGTGATTGTTTGCCCCTGCTGAGAGATTGAAGGATTGAAAAAATTATCTGCCCCGGCAGCGATTGGCTGATTGATATGAGTGGCCGATTGATATCCCGGGCTGCTATCAGAGTGGTCAGCAAAAGCGGGCCTGGATCGCCGATTACGCGGATCTTTTTTAGCTATGCAGATAGTGCACATGAGGCAGATTTACGCTGATTTTTTTTGCAATAAGGCTGAAAGGAATTAACAGGAGTCACGAATGATGCAAATGAACACAAAAATTTTATTTATCAGAAAAGCGGATCATACGGATTCCGCACACGGCGGAGAGAGTACGGATTAACGCCGATCTTTTTTAGCTACGCAGACAGTGCAGATGAGGCAGATCAACGCTGATTTTTTTTGCAAGAAGGCCGAGACAGATTAACAGGATTCAAGCTGGTTTTTAAGGCAATTTTGATTAAGGGGTTGGCGCAAAAAAAAAGCCCGTCAGGGTGTGACGGGCTTTTAAATCTTTTCAGAATTACTTGGTTCTTACGAACTCAATTCTTCTGTTTTTAGCTTTGTTAGCCGGTGTGTCGTTCGGAGCAACCGGATTATCAGGACCAAGTCCTTTAGCTTTCATTCTCTTAGGATCAATTCCTTTATCCTGCAGCCATTTTACGACCGATTCAGCTCTGCGCTGTGAAAGATCAAGGTTTGCAGCTCTTGAACCGTCGCTGTCGGTGTAACCTCTGATCTCAACTTCAATTTCAGGGCTTTCGGTCATGAATCTGAGAGCTTTTTTCAGGGTTTCTTCTGATTCAGCTTTGATGTTTGCAGAGTTGTAATCAAAGGTGATGCCTTCAAGTACAATTGCTTCATCAACTTTAGGCTGATCTTTGGGAACGTCATCTGATTTATCAAGCGGGTTTGTACCGCGTTTTACTTCGGTTCCGTCATTGATTGTGCCGTTATCAGTATCAGCTTTGGTTGGGTTGGTCTTGTGTGTGTTAACTTCGGCACCGTCATTGAGTCCGTCACCGTCAGTATCCATTTTAAGGGGATCTGTTTTATGAGTTTTAACCTCATCACCGTCTTTCAGGCCGTCTTTATCAGAATCAGCATCAAGCGGATTGGTCTTATAGGTCATTAACTCATCATAATCACTCAGTCCGTCCATATCGGTATCAGCTTTGTTAGGATCGGTTTTGTGTGTGTTAACTTCTTCGCCGTCTTTCAGTTTATCACCGTCAGTATCGGTGTTTTTAGGATCGGTCATTGTTTTCTGAATCTCAACATTATCATTCAGCGTGTCACCGTCTGTATCTTTGCTGAGGGGATCAGTCATATACTGTTTCAGCTCTGCATAATCACCAAGGGTATCACCATCGGTGTCAGCTTTGAGCGGATCAGTTTTGTAGGTGTTGTGTTCTTCACCGTCTTTAAGTCCGTCACCGTCGGTATCAGGATTTTTGGGATCAGTGCCAATTGTTTTTTCGAAAGAGTTTGTGAGACCGTCACCGTCAGAATCAGCGTTTGAATCACCGCCGCCAAAAATGAGGTGGATGCCTGCATGATACCAGATATCTTTAGGATCGCCCTGTCTGTAGCCGTTAAGATCATCAGAGAGAGTATAGTTGAAGCCGAGTGTGAGACCGGCGGTAACTTCTTCTGCAACCTTGTAATCAATGCTGATTCCGAGTGGGAACCATACAATCCATCCCGCAGTTTCGATTTCCTTCTGAGGATTCTGAATCTGTTTTGCCCAGGGAATCTGTTTTACGGTATAATTGAGAATTCCGGCGCCGGCATAAATGATAGGCTGCCAATTTTCCCAATTAGCAATTTTGTAGAGAGCTCTTGCATCAAAAGGCACAAGATCAGTTGAATATTTTGCCTTGGTGAAATCTCTTCCTGAATAATTACCAAAACCACCGCCGAGCTCGAGTTTGAATTTTTCACTAAGGGGATAGCGGAAAAATCCTCTGGTGATATTTGATAATTCATAGCCGTCTGATATCTGGAACTCATTTCCCGGAAGAAGGAAATTATGTTCAAGACCATACTGCAATTTTTCGAAAAAACCCTGTGCTTTTACAGAGCTTCCGAGCGGCAGCAGTACAAATGCCAGCATCAAAACATGGAAAACGTATTTTTTCAAAGTTTACTCCGGTTGAAATATAAATGATTGGTTAACTAAAAATATAAAAATCAAGTCATTTACTAAAGGAAAAGTGAGGTACACTTAGAATTAATGCATATTTCTGCAAAAAAGTTTCACTTTTTACACAAAAATTTATTAATACTTTTTATTGTTTACAACTTGATGTTAGAGTAAATTGTAATAATGGTTTCGAATATTTTTTTTACTAAGATGAATGGTGCAGGCAATGATTTTATTATCATTGATCACCTCACCAGCCCGGAATTCAAGCCCGCAAAAAATTCTGTCATTAAATTATGTGATCGTAAAAGGGGTATCGGAGCTGACGGAGTCTTCATACTGAATCTGAATCAGGAGAAATACTCGGTTGATTTTTATAATTCAGACGGTTCAGGCGGCAGTTTATGCGGAAACGGCTCCAGGTGCTGCATCAGATATCTTTATGATCATTACCCGCCTGAAGGCAATCAGATTTTCCTTAAATTCAGAGATGAAATTTATACGGGAGAAATAATCTCTCCTGAGATTGTCAGGTTTTATCTCAGAGGGGTGAGAAAACTCAAAACCGGCTTTAAGATCAAGGCTCAGAACAGGCTGTTTAACGCGCACTTTGCCGATAACGGCTCCCCTCACGTGGTGATCAATATTGCTGATGTGGAAAAGGTGCCCGGAAGCGGCAAATTTTTCTATGATGATTTAAGCACATTCCCGGTGTATGATTTCGGACGGGAGATAAGATATTCTGATGACTTTGCTCCCGCGGGCACAAATGTAAACTTTATTTCCCTGCAGGATAACAGATATTACATCAGAACTTATGAGCGGGGAGTTGAAAACGAAACCGATGCGTGCGGCACCGGCACAGCAGCATCAGCGGTGGTGCTCTTTGCACTCGGAATAAGCAAACCGCCGTATGAATTCACCACCAAAGCAGGTGATTCGCTTACAATAGATTTTGAATTTACGGAAAACAGAATAAAAAATCTTTCTCTTTCCGGTCCGGCTGAATACAATTTCAGCGGAAGCATAAGCATAAAAGAAATTGAATAAAATAAGGAGTAATAAATGTCAAAAGTCATCTTCAATGTCTCTTATGAAATTGACCCGTCAAAAAGAAAAGAGTTCATTGAATCAATGAAGGAATATAAATCACTGATTGCCGGTGACGGGATTCAGAGCTATGATTTATATGAAGAAAAAGGGAAGCCAAATCATTTTCAGGAGCTGTTTGTATTTGCCTCAGAAGAATCTTATGATAACTTTGATGATGCTGATAATGACAGACTGAACATTCTGGTATCAAAACTTGAAGGAATGAAAGTTAATAAAACCACAAAACTCAGAACCCTTCACCAGGTAAGCCTGGATTAGTTCACACCTCTTTTTCACCCGTTCACAGGGATTAAAAATTGATTGAATCTGCAAAAAATTTTTAATCCCGGTGTCACTTATATAGAAATCAGGAACTTATTTCTTATTTTAGAATAAATATTTGTAAGAAATGAACAGAACTCTTCACACAATCTATATAAGCCTATTTGTCACGGTAGGTATTTTATCAACCGCACTGCTTTTTTACACCGGTTACCCGTATTACCAGCTCCCTTTGCATGATCGTCCCTATTCAGATCTCCACCATTTGCTTAAACCCAGCGGTTTTCTCGGCCATCTTCTCGGGGTGGTTGGCACCGTCATGATGATAATAGGGGTTGCGGTTTATATGATAAGAAAGCGTGTGAAAAAACTGCACAGATGGGGATTCCTGAAGCACTGGCTTGAATTCCACATATTCATGTGCCTTGTGGGGCCGATATTTGTCCTTTTTCATACCGCATTTAAGTTTGGCGGCATTGTTTCGGTCAGTTTCTGGTCAATGGTTGCCGTGGTACTCAGCGGGGTTGTGGGCAGATTTATTTATGTTCAGATACCCAGAAGCGTTAAAGGAAATGAACTCGACGCGGTTGATATCGCAAGAATGAGGAAAGAAAACCGGGAAAAGCTTGAATCAGAATACTCACTCTCTCCTGATCTTATTGATTACATTGAAAGCGCAGGAACTGCGGGCAGAGATCTGAGCAATGCCTCATGGTCAGGACTTACCGATGCATTTTCTGATTTGTTTTACTTTCGTAAATTCAGGTCAGAATTTAAATTAAAACTGGCCGCTGAGGGCATTACAGATCAGGTGATGATAAATTCAGTGCTTAACACAGCAGATCAGGAGTTCAGACTGCTCAGGCGAATCAGGCTCCTTAAATCAATGCACAAACTGTTCAGGTACTGGCATATTTTCCACCTTCCGTTTGCAATCACCATGTTTGTCATAATGCTGATTCACGTGGGGGCCACAATTTATTTTGGTGCAGTAACTTTATAAGGAAAACAAAACAAAATGATCAAAAATCTCTCAACAGGTAAATTATATCTGATTATTGCAGGTACCGTAGTCACTTTTCTTATTGCAGTCATACTAATAAACAAATATCCGACAGACAGCGGTAAGCCTGCAGCAGGTCCTGTATCGGGCGAGCAGATGCCCGAAGACGATGTGCATAAAGGATTAGGACAGGGAGGCGGCACCCCTGACGCTTCTAATGTAAGCGAAGCATTCAAAAAACAGATGCAGGAACTTCAGAATGCGGTGCAGGCAAATCCCAATGACACCACCAAACTGAGAGAACTGGCTGAGTTTCTTTTCATGAGTCATAAGCCTCAGGAGGCAATAGAAACTTACCAGAGAATACTGAAAATTAATCCGAACAGGAAAGATATTTATCTGGAACTGGCTTATATTTATTTCCAGGAACAGAATTTTGTGAAAGCCGAAGAATCAACCAATATGATGCTTCAGATCGACCCCAAAGATTTGAATGCCCTGTATAACCTCGGAGCCATTGCAGCGGCAAAAGGCGAAAAGGATAAGGCAAGAAAAATCTGGGAAAGCTTAATTAAAAATAATCCCGGAACCGATGCGGCTGCAAGAGCTGCAGAGTATTTAAAGAAATTGTAGAATATTGGAATCTTTTTTAGAAGAACTTGCCGGCTATATATTAGGAATATTAATAGCTTCTGTCAGTCTGTTTTTTTATCTCCGCGGAAAGAGAAAAAAGAGCAGATCAAATATTGAAAAAATCGAAAAAGCCAAGGAGATGGGAATTTACGAACCCGTCTCCCTGCATCCCGTTGTAAACGAAAGCATATGCATAGGCAGCGCTGCCTGTGTAATGGCCTGCCCCGAAAAAGATATTATCGCAATAGTTCACGGAAAAGCATCAGCAGTTAACACATCAAGGTGTGTGGGTCACGGTGCCTGTTTTCATGCGTGCCCGGTACAGGCTATTTCATTGTACATTGGCACCGAAAAGAGAGGTGTTGAGCTTCCGCACATGAGTGAGGAGTTTGAAACCAATGTGCCCGGTTTATACATTGCAGGTGAACTCGGCGGAATGGGTCTGATTAAAAACGCCGTTGAGCAGGGTAAACAGGCAGTTGAGTATTTCATGAAGAAATATCCCGGCAAAAACAAGGCGCAGTGTGATTTACTGATAATTGGCGCCGGCCCTGCGGGAATTGCCGCATCTCTTAAGGCAAAAGAAAAAGGACTCAGTTTTATCACGCTTGAGCAGGATACCCTTGGCGGCACTGTATATTCCTTCCCAAGGCAGAAGCTTGTCATGACCAACCCTATGGATCTGCCGCTCCACGGTAAGGTGAAACTTTATGAAACTTCAAAAGATGAGCTCATCACACTCTGGAAAGAAGTGCTTGAGAAAAATCAGATAACTGTTAATGAGCTTGAAAAGGTTGAGTCGGTTGAAAGAAAACCGGATCATTTTGAGATAAAAAGCAGCAAGGCAACTTACACCTCGCGTGGTATAATCATGGCAATAGGCCGCAGAGGAACCCCGAGGAAAATAGGCTGTGCCGGTGAGGTCTCGCCAAAAGTATATTACAGGCTGCTTGAACCCGAGCTGATCAAAAATCAGAAAATTCTGGTTGTCGGCGGAGGGGATTCTGCAATAGAAAATGCCATGATGCTTGCCGATGAAGGCAATGAGGTTCATCTTTCTTACCGCTCGGAGGCATTTTCCAGACTCAAGCCAAAGAACTCTGAGAAGATTAACCAGTATATTGCCGCCCGCAAAATTATACCTCTGTTTTCGACCACGGTTACAGAAATCACTGAAAAGAAGGTGACACTTAAAGGCACTGATAATCCGGAATTAATAACCGAAATTGAAAACGATCTGGTTTATGTTTATATCGGAGGAGAACTCCCGACCCAGTTCCTTGAAAAAGCAGGAATTCACATTACAAAGCGCTTTGGTGAACCCATATTATTCCACAAAGAAAAGTAAATGAAAAAACTGAGTCTCCTTCTGTTATTTTTCCTCCTTGCAGGATCTTCTGAAATTTACTCCCAGTTTTCGCCGGGTGAGCTCTCTGATGCACACTCTGCTTATGAAGGGCTGAGTAACTGTAACAAATGCCACGAAGCAGGTGAAAAGGTAAGCAATGCAAAATGCCTCGACTGCCACAAGGAAATAAAAACCCTTATCAATAATGGCCGGGGTTATCACTCCTCATCAGAAGTTCAGGGTAAAAACTGTTACTCATGCCACAGTGAACATAACGGCAGAAAATTCAACCTTATCAGATTTGACCAGAATAAGTTTGACCACTCGAAAACAAAGTATCAGCTCACCGGCAAACATGCCAAGGCCCAGTGCCGCGACTGCCACACTTCAAAAAACATTGCAAATGCAGAGCTGAAAAAAAGAAAAAACACCTGGTTAGGCCTTGAGCAGAACTGCAGAAGCTGCCATGAAGATTTTCATCAGGGCACACTCTCTTCAGATTGTGCTTCGTGCCATAAAACAGAGGGGTTTAAGCCTGCATCACTTTTCAATCATGACAAGGCTCAGTTCAGACTTACAGGCGCTCATGTGAATACCGACTGCAGCAAATGCCACAGAACCGAAAAAAGAAACGGTAAAGATTTCAGAGTATTCAAAGGCCTGGCATTTGCACAGTGTTCCTCTTGTCATAAAGATCCTCACGAAGGCAAGTTCGGGGCAAACTGCGCTTCATGCCATGTGACTGATTCATTCAGTAAAATAGTGATGGCAAATTTTAACCACGCTCTCACAAATTTCCCTCTTGCGGGTAAACACGCTGATGTTAAATGCAGCGGGTGCCACGGTAATGATCTTATGTCGAAGCCAAAATCGGCTCTCTGCACCGATTGCCATCAGGATAAGCATAACGGCGATTTTACAAAGAACAACATTCTCACCAACTGTGCAGAGTGTCATACCGTGGAAGGGTTCACCCCGTCTCAGTATACAATAGAAAGACATCAGGTTTCACAATTCCCACTGGCCGGCGGTCATCTTGCCCAGCCTTGTCAGTCATGCCACATGACAGAACCGGGTGCCTGGAAATTCAGAGTGAATAATAAATATTGTACTGACTGTCACAAAAATCCGCACGGCAAAGAACTCACCGCCAGATATCTGCCTGATAACGACTGCATGGCATGTCACAATAAGGATGAATGGTGCACTATAAAATTTGATCATGGTTCAACAGATTTCAGGCTTGAAGGAAAACATTCAACCATAAACTGCATTGACTGTCATGTTACGGGTGATAAAAATCCCGGATCACGCAGCTACAGATTTGCCTCAACAGGCAGTGACTGCCTTACCTGTCATAAAGACATCCATTTTGGTCAGTTTATACGGGAAGGTAAAAATGAATGCTTCGCTTGTCACGGATTCAATGACTGGAAGCCTGTGAAATTTGATCATGCAAAAACACAATTCCCCTTAACGGGTGCTCACGCCGGATTAAAATGCGCAAACTGCCACAAACCGGTTTCAGAAAATGGTAACACATACACAAAGTTTAAACTGGAAGATTTTAAATGCGCCGCTTGTCACTCATCATAGCCATATTTCTGACCTTAGGTGCTGCCGTTTACGGGCAGTCTCCTCACGGCAGTAAACTCAAAGAAGACTGTTCGGTCTGTCATAACCCCGAAAGCTGGCAGGTAACCCCCTCCCAGGTAAAGTTTGACCACAGCACCACCGCCTTCAAACTGATGGGGCAGCATAAAAGTGTGAACTGCACATCATGCCACGTTTCACTTAAATTTGAAGACGCGCGCACAGAATGTTCATCATGCCACACAACCCCTCACGGCACATCAGTATCAAATGAGTGCGCTTCATGCCACACAACAGATAACTGGCTTGTTAAGGATATTCAGGGTATTCATGACAGGGGAAGATTCCCTCTGATCGGTAAACACAAAACTGCAGACTGCAGCTCATGCCACAACACTTATCAGAATCTTAATTTCACGGTTCAGGGCGTTGATTGTTACTCGTGTCATGCGGGTGACTATGCTTCGGCAAATAATCCGAACCACATTGCATCGGGCTTTTCAAAAGACTGCACCTCCTGCCATACAATTGAAGGAGGCGGCTGGGGAGCAGGAAACTTTAACCATACATTTTTCCCTCTGCTTGGCGGTCATACCCTTCCGCAATGTTCATCATGTCATACATCGGGGTCATTTACGGGACTCTCGCCTGTTTGTTACACCTGCCATAAACCTGATTTTGATGCAACGGCAAATCCGCCTCACTCATCTGCAGGATTTTCAACAGAATGCCAGACCTGCCATACAATTAACGGATGGAAACCGGCAAATTTTGATCACGCAATAACAGGATTCCAGTTAACGGGAAAGCATACCCAGGCTTCATGTAATTCATGCCATAAGCAGGGTTATGCGAACACCCCCTCCGACTGTTACAGCTGCCATCAGGCAAATTACCAGGCAACACAGAATCCGAATCACACTGCCGCGGGATTTTCAACTGACTGCGCTCCCTGCCACTCAACAAACGGTTGGCAGCCGGCCACATTTGATCATGAACCCAAATTCCCGATTGCTACCGGTTCACACCGCGGTAAATGGAACGCCTGCAGCGACTGCCATACAAATCCCGTAAGTTATGCTGATTTTTCATGCACAAACTGTCATGAGCATAATAAAACCGATATGGACAGTGAGCACAGGGGGGTTTCAGGATATATTTATCAGAGCAGAGAATGTTTTGCTTGTCACCCGAGAGGAGAGGCAGAAGGAGCATTCAATCATCAGACTTCAATTTTCCCCTTAACGGGATCTCATCTTACGCTTGACTGTGCATCATGCCATGTAACCACTTATCCAAACACTCCATCTGACTGTTATACATGTCATACGCAGGGTTATCAGACACAAACGAGGCTCAGCCACCAGGATGCGGGATTCGGCACAAACTGCACTGAATGCCATAACACAACCAACTGGGCACAGACCACCTTCAACCATGAAAGCACAGGATTTTTCCTCGGCGGCAGGCACGTAGGGCCGCTGTGCAAAGACTGCCATACTACGGGGGCATACACAACAACGGTTCAGGAATGCAAGTCATGCCATACCGATTCATACAATAATGCAGCAGAGCCGAATCATCTTGCGGCTAACATAAGCATGCTTTGTCAGGATTGCCATACTGTCAACGGATGGAAACCCTCAACATTTAATCATGCAACAACCGGATTTACCCTCACGGGAAAACATGTCACTTCAACCTGTCAGGACTGTCATGCGGAACTCGGATATCAGATAACCGGTGACTGTAAGCAGTGCCATCTTGACAGTTACAACACATCCGTTAATCCGCCGCATTCAGAGGCAGGCCTAAGCCAGCAGTGCCAGGATTGCCACAGCACAAACGGCTGGAGCCCTTCAAGCTATGATCACTCTGTTACAGGGTTCACTCTCACAGGAGCGCATGTTTCAAAAACCTGTAATGACTGCCACCAGACCCTGGGCTATACAAATGTTTCGCAGGAATGTAAAACCTGCCATCTTGATGAATTTAACGTGACAACCAACCCGCCGCACAGAGGTGCAGGGTTCCCGGTTGACTGTCAGGAATGTCATACAACCACTGCATGGACTCCTGCAAACTGGGATCATGACGGATTGTATTTCCCCATTTTCTCAGGCAAGCATAACAATGAATGGAATCTGTGCAGTGACTGCCATGATAATTCAGCAAATTTTGCACAGTTCACGTGCATTTCATGTCATGAGCACAACAGAACCGATATGGACCGGGAGCACCTTGGAGTTTCAGGTTACGTTTACCTTTCAACTGAGTGCTATGCCTGTCATCCCGATGGGAGCGAAGCGGGTGCATTCAATCATTCAACGTCACAGTTCCCTCTTACCGGTGCGCATCTTACAGTAAACTGCTCTGAATGTCATGCCGGCGGCTACACTAACACTTCGGCTGAGTGCAGAAGTTGCCACACTGATTCATATAATTCGGCGCAGAACCCTAATCATGTCGCAGCGGGGCTGCCGCTTGATTGTTCAACCTGCCATAACAGCACGGCATATGTGCCTTCAACATTTAATCATTCATCAACGGGATTCACTCTTGCCGGCAGCCATATAAACCAGCAGTGTTCAGCTTGTCATCAGGGTACTGTGCAGGGGCAGTCACAGGAGTGTCAGACCTGCCATACAGATGAATATAATGCCAGCATAAATCCGAATCATGCATCGCTGAATCTTTCACTTAACTGCGGCACTTGCCATCAGTCGGGCCCGGGATGGGAGCCCGCATTATTCCCGCTGGCAACCCATAACCAGTATTATCAGCTCCAGGGTGCGCACGTTCAGATAGCCTCAAACTGCGGAGACTGTCATAACGGAAACTACAATACCACACCTAACACTTGTTACGGCTGCCATCAGCCCGAGTATCAGTCGGCCACCAATCCGCCTCATACTGTATCGCCTCAGTTCACTACAACCTGCACCACATGTCACAGCCAGACCGCATGGACAAATGCAACATTTAATCACAGTTTTTATCCGGTCGGGAACAGGCATGCAAATCTTGACTGTAATGAGTGCCATACAACGACCAATTATAATCCTCAGTGCATATCATGTCATCTTGATGATTTTCTTGAAGAACATAATCCGAACACATCAAGGCTTTGTTTTGACTGCCACAACACCTCGAACTGGGATGGTGACGCTCCGCCTGCAAACAGGAAGATGGAGAAGATGTGATATGAAAATCAGAAGCGTATTACTCCTTTTTACAGCTTTAACTGTGACCCTTGCTGCCCAGTCGGGAGAGAAAATCAGGATTGAAGGCAAAGTTTCATATATTTCTTCTCAGAACATTTACACCGCTTTTGAGAGCACGGAAGGACTCAGCAAAGGTGACACTCTCTTCACGGCAGAGAACAAACCGGCAGTTGTGATTAATTTTATATCAAGCAAATCTGCTGCGGGGGCACCTGTTGCAGGGGTAAATCTTGTGAAAGATCAGATTCTTCATGCTTTTGTTCTGCCCCCCGAGGAAAAGAAACCTGAAGAGAAAAAACCTGTTATTGCCGATGAGGAGACGAATGCTCCCGTAACACCGGCATCGCGGTTTGTAAGGGAGAAAAAAAATTACAGCGGCCGCTTTTCAGTGCAGTCAATGTCTGATTTCAATAATCTCGGTGTGCCCGGCGGACAGAGGTGGCGTTATTCACTAATGTTTAATATGAAGGAGATTGAGGGAAAAGACCTTTCACTCACCCTTTACTCAACTCTGTCTTACAGAACGACCGACTGGGGCAGGGAGGGGTATGACATGAGCCGTTTTCTCCGTCTTTATGAACTTTCAGCCAGATACAGCCCTGATTCCGTCAACTATTTTGTGCTTGGAAGGAACATCAACAGGAAAATTTCAAACCTCGGGGCAATTGACGGATTGCAGTATGAACATCTTTCAGGCAGCTATACTTTCGGAGCTTTTGTCGGTTCACGCGCAGGATATCAGGATTATGGCTATGATCTGAAGCTTTTCCAGCTTGGCGGTTATGTTCAGCGCAGCGATTCTCTCGGAAGCGGGATCATGGAAAATACGTTCTCTGTGGTTCAGCAGTCGTATGAATTTACAAAGACCGACAGGAGATTCATTTACCTCCAGCATTACAGCACTCCGGCAAACCGACTCTCGTTTTTTGCCTCCTCAGAGCTTGATCTGTATAAGGTTGAAAAAGGAGAATCAAAACAGACTGTTGATTTAACAAGCATTTATCTTTCTGCAAGATTCAGCCCCGTGAAAGAGCTCAGTCTTAATTTTTCTTATGACGCAAGAAGAAACATTATTTATTACGAGACTTTTAAAACCTTTATTGACAGCGTTCTTGAAAATGAACTGCTGCAGGGATTCAGATTCAATACAAGTTACAGATTTTATGACGGAATAACTATAGGCGGAAGCTTCGGACTCAGAAACAGAAATGGTGATGCCGCCTCAAACACAAATTATGGCGGATATGTGAGCTGGTATGATATTCCGTATTTCAGAGGAAATGTCTATCTGAACCTCAATGCCGTTAAGAGCAGTTACATTGAAGGCACGAATTACAGCCTTACGGTATCTAAGAATGTGATCCCTGAAATAGACGTCAACCTTAACCTCAGACTCTATAATTATAAAATATCAAGGTCTGCTCTTGATGTGAATCAGAAGATCATGGGCCTGGATGTGTATTATTCTCTTTTCAGAAATCTTAGTCTGGGGGCAAGTTTTGAGGGGATTTATGAAACTTCACGAAGTTACGGAAGATTTTATATTGATCTGACGGGCAGACTTTAAAATCTGCCCCTCCATTATCTCCGTTCAGATTTTACTTCCCGGGAATTTTAGTAACCAGAATTTTATCAATTTTATTCCCGTCCATATCCATAATCTCGAACCGCAGTTTTCCTTCAGAATAAATTTCTCCGGTTGAAGGGATCTTGTTCATTCTGCTTATGAGGTAGCCGGCAAGAGTTTTGTAATCCTTGTTACGCGGTATATACACAGATGTTTCAGCGGGAATGTCATCCACGAGTATATCACCGTCAAAAAGAATTGAGCCGTCTTCTCTGATAACGAATTCCACTTCAGGTTTTTCATGAAAATCAGGCAGATCGCCCACAATACTTTCAAAAATATCATGCAGAGTAAGCACTCCTTCAACAGCCCCGTATTCATCAACAATTATTGCCATCTGCCGCTTCTCATCCCTGAACACCTGCAGAGCCTTCAGTGAGTTAAAGGTGGCAGGCATGAAAAGGGGAGGCTCAATTATATCATTAATTGTCTTAACACCTTCATCAAGTTTGTTCAGAAGGGAAAGAAGATTTTTTACCTGAATAACACCGGTTATATTATCTGTCCCGCCTTCATAAACGGGATATCTTGAAAACTTATGCTCCTTTACGAGATCATAAATCTCTGACATATCACTCTGAGCGTCTATCATGACTGTCTTTTTCCTGTGGGTCATTATAGTATCAACCCTTCGGTCTTCAAGCTTCAGCACGCTTTTAATATAGTCTTTTTCATGATCTGCAATAACTCCCATTGATGCCCCCTGCTCAACAAGAAGCTTTATTTCATCTTCGGTTACATGAGACTCAGTATCGGGACTGATTCTCATAACCTTCAGTATAAACTTTGTGCTTAACTCAAGAAAGAAAACGAGCGGGTATAATAATTTTGCCATCAGGTTCATTGAGGGAGCGAGTGCGAGTGAGATGCCGAGCGCATATTTTATGGCCAGTGATTTAGGTACAAGTTCACCTATCACCACAGTAAGAAAAGTGATTCCGCCGACTGTTATAGTAAAAGCTATTTCCTCAGCATAAGCCGCAATTACCTGAATTTCACGGAACACGGGTGCAAGATCTTCGGCAAGAAGGGCGCCGCCGTATGCGCCGGCAAGAATGCCAACGAGCGTTATGCCCACCTGTACTGTGGAGAGAAACCTTTCCGAATTGTGTTTCAGAGAAAGAGCAGTTGCGGCCGGTTTTGAGCCGGCGAGAATCTTCTCATCAAGTTTTGAAGTTCTTACTGATATTATGGCAATTTCTGCCATTGAAAGTATTCCGTTTATAGCAGTAAGAGCAAGTATTATCAGAATTTCAGTGAGTATGATAAAGTTATCCGGGTTGTTGCAGAATATTAATTAAATTGGTAACCATTATTGCACCTTTAAAGTTTAACTTTTCTTTTAATGATCCGTCTTGTTAAGTTAAGCTATCAGTTTAAATAAAATATTAATTTTCAGCAGATAACATGCACGAGTACAGCGGTTCAATACACATGCATTCCATATTCTCAGACGGCACAGGAGATGCCCGGGATATAGCTTTCACAGCAGGAGAGGTCGGTCTTGATTTTATTATCCTTACCGATCATAACACCCTGAGGGCAATGGATGAAGGGTATGAAGGTTTTTACAACAATACTTTTCTGATGGTTGGCACCGAGATTAATGACAAGGATAACAAAAACCATTATCTTGCGCTCGGAATAAATAAGACGGTTTCGACAAGGATCCCCGCAAAAGAATACGTGACAAAAGTGAAGGAGATGGGGGGTATCGGGTTCCTCGCTCATCCGCATGAAAAAAGAAATGCCTTTGCAGAACACCCGCCGTATCCATGGCTGGAGTGGGATACCGATGATTTTACAGGCATCGAGATCTGGAATCATATGTCGGAGTGGATGGAGAACCTGACAGAGGATAATAAACTTCAGTCATTTGTTCATCCGCTTAAAACAATAATTGCCCCGCCTCAGGAAACATTGATGAAGTGGGATGAGCTTAGTTCAGACCGTAAGGTAGTTGGAATCGGAGGGATTGACGCCCATGCGCATAAGGTGAATATTGTCGGGCTGTTTGATGTTGAGGTGTTCCCGTATAAAGTTTTATTTAAGTCTATAAGAACATACATACTCACTCATGAAGAAATCAGGCCGGGCAGGACAAATGAAGAGATCGCTGCGGCAAAAAGGATTATTCTTGATGCCCTTAAAAACGGCCGGTGCTTTGTTGGAAATTATTATCACGGTGACCCCGCAGGATTCAGATTCACGGCTGAAACGGGAGGCAGGATTTACAATATGGGAGACACTGTTGAACTGAAAGAAAAAATCAGGCTTCGCTGCGTGCATCCCGCAGATTCTGCTGAAATCCGCTTTATTCACAACGGTGTGAATTTTCATACCGCCACTGCAGATTGTGACGAGGTTTTTGTGGAAGAACCGGGCGTCTACCGCGTTGAGGTCTGGCAGGATGAAAAAGGCTGGATTTTTTCCAATCACATCAGGGTTCAGTATTAACAGCCCGCCGCGGCGGGTCAGTG
>JABWCA010000308.1 GCA_013359345.1 Ignavibacteriaceae bacterium | reverse complement strand
TTCATCAATCTTCATCCTTTGCTCCTTTGGAAACGTGATTGACAAACCGCGCTGCCGGGAACAACTGCTCCCGGAAATTTTTGTATGGCCGTAATATAAAGGAAAAAACTGATAAAGGGAAGGTCGGTTAATCCCTCTTTTACAGTTTATTATTTTATCCTCTTTTTCTTTTATCAGTCTGATTCATAAATTGCTTTATCAAAAATAATGTAATAATCAGATGACCGATTTTCTATACTCAATTGACCTCGCCATATTCTACTTTGTAAATCACACATTAAGCGCCGCACCGCTTGATAAGTTCTTTTCAATCATTACAAATGTTCAGAACTGGTTCATCACATATATACTTCTTATCGGCATTCTGCTGGTTAAGGGGGGGAAACGGGGCAGACTGGCAGTTCTGGGCATCATTCTCCTGATAATTATCACGGATCAGACCGGACACAGAATTCTGAAGGAGATTATTGGCAGGCTGCGTCCCTGCAATGCACTGCCTGATGTAATTACGCCGATAGGGTGCAGCGATACTCTTTCATTCCCGTCAAATCACGCACTCAACAATTTTTCAGCAGCCACTTTTTTTTATATGCTTTACCCCAATTATAAATATCCGCTCTTCATCAGCGCGTTCCTGGTAAGTTTATCAAGGGTCTATCTTGGTTTGCATTATCCGTCGGATATTATTGGCGGAGCAATCATTGGAATTGCAGCCGGATACGGAATGGCAATGCTGGTAAAGTATGCAGAAAAGTATGATTACGGGAAACTGATTCCCGGCAGAAATAAATAACCGGGATTGTTTCTGATGCTGTATTCCTGATTTCATAAATTGATCTTCAAATGCCCGGATTCAGTAAAAAAGCATAAAAAGCTGTCTTAATCTTCTGCTTCCGGTTGTCAATTTCACAATCCTTTGATCCCTGAAAAGGGCGTCCGGTCTAAAAAAAACAAGAATTCACAGACCCTCCCTTTAATTTGCGGCTTTGAAAATTAAAGAAAACGGAAATGCTTAAGAAAATACTTATTTACACATTTTTCACGATCACAACAATACTTGCCATTCTGGGACTCCTTTTCAAGCTTGGCATCCTGTGGAAATCGCCTTCTTATTATAACACAGAATCACCAAAAGATTATTCAGATAAAATATACGGCATGGATTATCATGATTCTGTGATAGTGAAGATAAACCCGCCGTATTATTATCAGGCTGATCTGAACAAAGGCAAGGTACTGATTATGGGAATAACCCACACAGTTGATCCGTCTGATTCCCAGCTTACAGTGCTGGAAAAAGAGTGGGATAAATTCAAACCCACTGCTCTGCTGGTTGAAGGGAGAATGGGTTTCCTTTTTAAATGGTTTCAGGATCCGGTAACAAAGTACGGAGAGGGGGGAAAGTCAAAATCCCTCGCTCACCGGGATGGTGTTTCCTTTTATACATGGGAACCGGACAGAGAAACTGAGATCAGGGAAATGGTGAGTAAGTTCGGAGCGGAAAAAACGGCACTCTTTTATTCCCTGAGACCATATTTTTCTTCGATGAGATTTGGTAAACCTGCTAGCCCTGATGCAGTGATGGAGGAGAATATCAGAAGCCGTACCGATTATAATCAGCTCAGAGGTAAAATCAGCTCGATTGCTCAGGTTGACAGTATCTGGAAGAAAGATTTCCCCAATGAAAAAGACTGGCGTGATTACAGTGATGAATATGGCTGGCCCGAAGGTTATTTTACTGGTATGGCGCTGTATTCCAATATCATAAGAGATGTCCACATGCTGAATATAATTGACGAACTGACTGAAAAGGGGGAGAGAGTTTTTGTAACCATGGGAATGAGCCACGCAGTGAGAATTCAGAAGGCATTCGGGAGGTGATGATTCCCAGCCTTTACGGAATATCTGAAACCAAAACAAAAGGAGATATATGAAAAATCTGCTGAACCCGGATGTCAGAAAAAAGATTTTGGAGAGAGTGACCTCACTGGTCACTGATGATAAGGCGCTGTGGGGAAAAATGAATGTGCATCAGATGTTAGTTCATTGCACAGATCAGCTCAGGATGGCATCCGGAGAAACCGGTACCGCCTTTGTTGGCAATCCTCTCTCAACCACACTCCTGAAATATCTGATCCTTACGGTTGTTCCTGCTCCAAAAGGAAAAATCGAGACGGTTCCTGAACTTAAACAGGGTGCCTGCGGTACAAAACCGGAAGAATTTAATGCCGATAAGGAAAAATTATTAAAGATGATTTCCGAAACTGAGACTATCCTCAGATCAGATATTAAAGTGAAACATCCGTTTTTCGGTGCAATGAGTAAAAATGAGTGGGGAAGATTATGCTGGCTTCATCTTGATCATCATCTCAGGCAATTCGGGAAATAATAAAGTCTGATATTGTCCTGATAAATTTCCCCCTGCACTTCATTGCGCATTCCTGTTACAATCAGAAACCCGGCAGTCCTTTCTGATTGCCGCCGGTTATACTGACCCTTTCCGGTTCACACTCTGATATTGCGCTCCCTTGTATATAAATTTCATAAATCATCCTGCCTGACTGAACTCTTTCACCTTAAACTCACAGTTTACCCTGATCTTAATAATTAATTAACACACCCTCAGCAAATGTTATTTACATTTCTTTATTTTCTGCTTAGTTTATCCGAGTAATAAGAGAGTAAAAATAAAAGGAGTATGCAATGAACAGAACCCGTAAAGAGGAGTTGCGCAGACACACGGAGGCAAGAATGGGGAAATCGGCAGAGGAAGTCGCTAAAATGGATATGATGGAAGAATACAGGAATGAAATCAGCCGGCTGGCAAAAAAACTTCATATTGAGAATTTCTCTGAGGAATATGATTTCATGTATGATGACCATGCTGATATGATCCGCAGAAAAAAAGGGGAAAATCCGATGAGTCAGGAATACATTGAGCAGATAAGAATTAAGAGGCTGAACCTTGGTGTATCGCAATTGTCAGAATCAGGAATGGCGGTTTCAGACGATACTATGAACCTTTGCCTTAAAGAAGCAGAAGAGATTATAAAAAGTTATCTTTCTGCAGAAGAACTACCGGAAGTCCCCGACTATGAAACGCTGCAGTATATTTTTAACCTGAGAAGAAGATTCAGGGATAAGGAGTTCTGAGATGCCTGAAAACGCTGAAGATACTGTATGCTTTCCCGTCTCCACCGGAACCAGAAATGACCTCAATGACTATTTGCCCGGGATCTTATTGTCTGAAAATAATTCAGGGTACAGAAACGCCTCGTAATTCCCTGAATTCACCACAAAGGTCTGTGACACATCATAGTTTTCAGTGAAAGTCTTTGATATCAGCCCCTTCTGCTTAGGATTGTATTTGATCTCTATCGGACTGAATCTGCCCTGCCGCTCCTCAAGCAGATCAATTTCCTGCTGCTGGGTGGTGCGCCAGAACCATGTAAAAACATCATCTCTGTTTGTGCGGAGGAGCTTCATCCTTTCGCTGATTATATAATTCTCCCACAATGCACCCGTATCGGTTCTTGCACTGAGGGGATTAAAGTTGCCGATCAGCGCATTCCTTATCCCGTTATCCCAGAAATAGTATTTTTTGGCTTTTCTGAGTTCCGTTCTCACATTTCTGCTGAATCCTCTGAGACGGAAAATGATAAATGCTTCCTCAAGAATTCTGAGATACTTATCAATTGTGCCGCGGTCTGCTCCGGTTAATCTTGATAACTCAGTTGAGGAAACCTCACTCCCGGTCTGAAGTGCCAGTGCCCTTAAAAGATCATCGATAAGGACTGAGTTTCTGATTCGGTCAACCATGAGCACATCTTTGTATAGGTGGCTGCCTGCCAGTGAAGTGATGAGGACTTTTCTTTCTTCCTGATTTGTGACAACTTCAGGATAACTTCCGAATATTAGCCGGTCCTCCATTGACTTTTTCTCATTTATGAAGCCATGATGATCAATAAGTTCTGAGAACATAAGCGGATAAAGGTTGAACTCATATTTCCTTCCGGTCAGACTTTCGGACGTTCTTCCAAG